>JAADHQ010000023.1 GCA_013151795.1 Gammaproteobacteria bacterium
CGGATAAGATGAGTAACCCGGTAAAAGGAATATCATATTTTTTTAGTGGCCTGTCTCTGGTAATGAAACCAGGCATTCGTCAACATGCGCTATGGCCTATGTTGATCAATACGGTTTTATTTATCATATTAACAACCATAGCAATATCCAGCGTTGGTGACCTGATTGACTGGATGCTTTCATTTTTACCTTCCTGGCTTGATTTTTTGCGCTATATTTTATGGCCGTTTCTGGCGTTGGCGTCAATGATTATACTTGTGCTGGCGTTCAGTATTATTGCCAACCTCATAGCCGCGCCATTTAATGCAGCGCTCGCAGCAGCAGTAGAGAGGCATCTGGGTGGTGCAAATGTACAGAGCGATCAGACGATAAAAGGTGCCATGGCACTGATAATGAATGAAGTTCGCAAGATCATCTATTTTCTTGTGCGCGCCATTCCATTATTGATATTATTTTTAATTCCGGGTGTTAACATCGTAGCGCCTTTTATCTGGTTATTTTTTGGTGCGTGGATACTAACAATAGAATATGCCGATTACCCAATGGGGAATCATGATTTGATTTTTTCCGAGCAGAAAAAACGATTAAAAAATCAGCGCGCAATGTCGCTTGGGTTTGGGTTAGCTGTCGCATTCTCAATGATGGTTCCATTGCTTAATTTCATCGTTATGCCGGTGGCTGTTGCAGGCGCTACAAAAATGTGGGTGGAAGATCTCTCGAAGTAACGATTGAAAGCACGATGTTGTAGTAATGGACTCAGCCCGCTGAGAGCAGTCTTTTTTCATGGGAATCAATGCTCATGAGGTCACCTGATACCATATCGTAATACCAGCCATGTAGTTGCAAACTGCCTTGCTCGATGCGTTCTTTTATCCAGGGGAAGGTTGTCAGATTAGTTAGCGAGATTTCAATCGCCTTTAGTTCACATGCTTGCGCCTGCTCCTCGAATGTTTTTAAATCAGGTCTGTTCAGGGCATGTTTACGTGCATCATCCGCTATGCTCATCCAGTCAGCAATAAATTTGTCTTCATGGGTGTCTGCCTGATTTTCCATTAATGCGCGGATTCCACCGCATTGTGCGTGTCCGAGCACAATAAGGTGTTCTACGTTCAGGTCACACACAGCAAATTGCAAGGCTGCACTGGTGCCGTGCCAGGTACCTTCTCCTTCGTTCGGTGGAACCAGATTGGCAACGTTGCGTATGATGAATAATTCACCGGAAGTACTGTCAGTGATAACGGTGGGGTCAACGCGTGAATCACAGCAGGCCACTACCGCTACCCTGGGCGATTGACCAAGGTGCGCAAGGTCTACCAGTCGTTCACGGTTTGTTTTGTAGTAGCCCTTGCGGTAGCGATGATAACCTTCAATGAGTTGTTCAATGGCGTTCAATGATTTTTCCTCTCTAGTCCTCGCCATTCATGAATCCTAATAAGTGTAGCAGGCTGGTGAATAAATTAAATATCGCAACGTACAGCGTTACAGTTGCCATAATATAATTGGTTTCACCGCCGTGAATGATATTGCTGGTCTCATATAATATCAGTCCGGCCATCAGTAATACAAACATGGACGATACGGCCAGTGATAGCCCCGGCATCTCGAAGAAAAAGGCACCTAATCCTGCTAAAAATCCTACCAGAATACCCACCAGTAAAAAACTGCCCATGAAGCTGAAGTCTTTACGTGTTGTTAAAGCATAGCCCGACAGCCCCAGAAAGATAGCACCTGTTGCGCCCATGGCTGTCATAACTATCTGGCTGCCATTTGGCATGGCCATATAGGCATTAATAATCGGGCCGAGCGTGTAACCCATAAAGCCGGTCAGCGCGAATACAAAAAACAGGCCAAGGCTGCTGTTGCGAAATTTTGAAGTGGCAAACAACAAGCCAAAGTAGCCCGCAAGCGTGATTAATAATCCCGGGTGAGCCAGGTTTAATGTCATTGAAATACCGGCCGTCAGGGCGCTGAACAATAGTGTCATGGACAACAGTGTATAGGTGTTGCGAATGACTTTATTGGTGCTTGAAACGGATACTTGTTCCAGGGTACTGGTATTCGTTAGTGGCGTATTCATGATAAAGGTCTCCAGTAAAAATTTTTTAGATCGGTCGATGTGATTCGGCTGTTAATTTCATATGGACCGGAGTATTGGAACGGTGCTTGTCGCGCTGACGTGCCAGGCGACGTCCTAATGTACGACCAGCGCGATCTGCAGCACGGTCGATGGCAGCGTAGAGATTGGTTTCAGTGTCTTCTATTACAACATCGGTCAGCTGGGCCAGTACTATCTGGATGTGGCATCGTTTATCGGCCCCTCCGCGTGGTCCGTTAATATCTGACAGCCGTACGATTACACGTTGAATATGGTCGTCTCGCGTACTCAGGGCAAAGCCTAAACGGCGTTCTGTATGGCTGCGTAGCGCATCAGTTAATGGGAAATTACGTGCTTGAATGTCGATATACATAGTTCGTCACTCCTGGTGTTGTCATCAATAATGATTGAATACAACAATAGAACGGTTTTAAACTAAGGAAAAGTCGATTATTATATGCATTTAGTTCGTATTTTTCGATGTTATGGGTGAATTATGATTAATTATAAGCATCTTCATTATTTCTGGATGGTAGCAAAGGAAGGTGGCGTAGCGCGTGCAAGCGAACGGTTGCATTTGACGCCCCAGACCATCAGTGGGCAAATTACCCTTCTGGAGGAGAGCTTGGGGAAAACATTGTTAAAGCGTGTCGGTCGTAATCTGGAACTGACGGAGACAGGTCGATTAGTACAGAGCTATGCGGATGAGATTTATTCACTCGGGGGTGAGCTGGAAGAAATGGTGCGTAACCTTCCGGATAAACGATTATTGGTGTTCAATGTTGGCGTGGCAGACGTTGTCCCAAAGTCTATTGCGTATCGTTTGCTGGCACCGGCACTGATGTTACCTGAACCTGTGCGCATCGTGTGCAGGGAGGGAGACATAAACTCTTTATTGGCAGACCTGGCAGTACACAAGGTTGATCTGGTAATTGCAGACAGCCCTATTCCGCCAGATATCAATGTACGTGGTTTCAGTCATCCACTGGGGGATTGTGGCATCAGTTTTTTTGCAACATCAAAGCTGGCAAAAAAATTGGGAAAAAAATTCCCGCATAATATGAATGGAGCGCCATTGCTTCTGCCGGGTGAAATGACCATAGCACGAAGACGACTTCTGCATTGGTTTGACGGTTTACATATTCATCCCAGAATAGTGGGGGAGTTTGATGATAGTGCCCTCATGAAAGCATTTGGCAGAGCAGGGACAGGGGTTTTTGTTGCGCCTACGCAAATTGCCGAGGAAGTCGAAAAGCAGTATGACGTTGTAACCATTGGTCAAACAGAAGAAATTCGCGATCATTTTTATGCTATTTCTGTGGAGCGAAAGATTTCCCATCCTGCCGTGGCGTCCATTACCGAGACAGCACGGGAATGGTTGGCTGCTGATTAAATATTTATTTCGGCGGGATCAGTTTCGTCAGAACCTGAATCGGGTTCTGATTTTTCAGATTGTAACCAGCGCTTAAAGTCATTGGGTAATGGTGTGATGGATGTGGTTTCAGATGCAGCAGATTGTCTGGATTGATTGCGGATGTTGCTGATGCGGTTTTCAGTTAGCGGGTGTGTACTGAAGAATTCATAGGGTTCACTGTTTTTATTTTCCTGTTGTAATACAAGGAATAAATCATCTGCACCCTTGATATGCCCGTAGATTGATACTAATGATCCAAGTGCAGCTTTATCTGAATCACGTTCCATGTCACGATTAAATTTTAATATAGTTAATATGCCGGCTTCGCTGATGAAGTTTTCCATAATGGCATCCCCAGCTGAACTACTGACGATGGATAGTGCCAGTCCGGCAAGTACTCCCCGACCGAGACTCTGGATAGGGTGCCGGAATTTAATATGGGCAATTTCATGAGCCATTACCATCGCAAGTGCATTTTCATTGGGTAGCTTTTCCAGCAGGCCACGGAAAAAAAATACATTGCCACCGAGGGTAGCAAACGCATTAACTGATGGCCGGTCAAGATAGTGAATCTTGATTGTCATGTCTTCGGGGAGGTTTTGTGCGACCGTGATGCGGGCGGCCATTTTTTGGAGGTAGTTATTTATCAGCGTTGTATTGTCAGTGTGTTTGATTGATTTTTCAGTGCTGGTGAATGGCGCACTCAGCTTTTTTTCCCAGCTGAACGGGATGTAACCGACAATAAAATCAGATAGCAAAACAAGCAACAGTATTAATATTGCAATACTGCTCAATACGCCAGCTACGAGCAGCAAAAATTCCTTTAACGGGTGTTCTTTGCTGGTATTAATGCCTTCAGGTATTTCAGGGTTGGAATATTCCAGCTTAATGAGCTCCTTGCTTAAGAATGAGGGCAGTGCCATACGCAAGCACCTCAACTGAACCGACAGTATTTTTCTTTCCTTTAAATATGCTTGAAGTCTCGAATTTTATATTGAATATTATATCGCCGCCTTGAGACAGAGCGTCTTCTTTCATGCGTAAAATAGCCTCACGACGAGCCCTGTCCAACAGGGTTTCATATGATGTCACACGTCCACCAATCAGGGTTCTTAAGGACGCTGCAAAACGCTTGAAGTAATCGATTGAGATAACAACGCTACCCATGACCAGATTACTGTCATGTTGTTGTCCGGATACAGGAGCGTGCTTAGTGGCAATGGCAGGTATATTGTTAAGCTCTTTTTCCCGTGCAATGATGGAGCGGTAATGTTTCTTTTCGGCATAACGACCAAAGCCATAACCGAATGCAAGCAAGGTAAGGAATATAATCAGCTCTAGGTACATGTGAGTGTCCTCGCTAGTCCAGAACGACGGCTGTGCCATAGGCAAATAATTCGGCAGCGCCTGCGGCAATACTGGAGGTTGAGAATCTGACATTTAGAACAGCATTGGCACCGATAGCTTCAGCCTGAGAAACCATTCGGCTGACGGCCTCTTCACGTGACTCCTGTAATAATTCAGTGTAGCCTTTTAATTCGCCACCAAAAATATTTTTCAGGCTGGCCATGATATCGCGGCCAACGTGTTTGGCGCGTACAGAACTACCTTGTACTAAACCAAGGTGTTTGGTGATTTGTTTCCCCGGGACTATTTCTATATTAGTGATCATCATGATGTGGACGCTCCCCCTGAGCATTTCTGATCTATTATCATTGCATTCTAGCAATGTGTTGTGATTAAAATCCAGTTGTTTGTGGCCATTGTATGGTTTGAGACTAATATAAAAGCGATATGATAATAAAATGGCTGTTATTCAGCGAGGCTACATTTTCATATGTATAGTTGTATGTTATAAATAAATAACGTCGTCATCATGCTGAGAACGTTTTTTTACCTGGGGGTTATTCATATGCGGTTATTTCGAACAGGTCGGGTAGTGCTGGCTGTCATTCTTCTGGTTTCACCCGTTACACAATTACTGGCTCAAAAATACAGTCCTGCAATTGACTATGAAAGTGTGATGAGCACATATTTCGATGCAGAGTCCGGTTTGATTGTTTTTAAGGAAGCCACAGTAATATTTGCGCCAGATGGGAAATTCAATGGTCAGGTTGTCGTCCTTGATTCCAAAAATAAAATATTAGGAAAATTTGATTTCTATAAGGATTACAAATACAAGCGCGGGGTATATGCCAAGGCCTATGCAAAGCCTCCGGCAGAAATTACGCTGACCAGGCCAGGGGTTTATACCATTGTGTATCTGGTGGATGGCAAGCCCGTTACGCGAATGCCTGTCAGGCTTGTGCAAACTTCAGCCGGGAGTGATCCTTTTAAGCCGCAGAAAAAATATCAGTTTGACGGATACTGGCGTACTTTTGCTTATATTGCCATGCATAACTCCAGCGGTAACGATATGTTACCTAAAGTACATTACTGGCTTGGTGGTAAAGACTTGCCGGCAGGCAAGAGGCGTGACACAACAATTATGACCTTGTTTAGAAATGGGAAACTGGTTGCACACGGGAAACGACGTGGTAGCGGAACGATACAGAGTGGATATTTCAGGCCTCAAAGGAGCTCACTGTTTTTCCCTCACACGAAAAAAGAGTCGTCTAATGCGCGACTGTTTATGTTAAAAGACTGGTTGGTAGATGGTAAATATGAACTTCGCATGAATCGTCTTTCAGATAAGGTTCTTCTTCGTTCGTATGATTTTAAAGTTGTTAATGGCAAGTTTGAACCACATCCTCGTTCCAGGCTGGGCTATCAACCACAGACAGATTATATAGCACCGCGTGCGCAGAATAAGGCGGGTGGGTTTGCTACAGAAGAAGTTATCTGGATAGAAGATCGTAAAATAGAATAAAGCCTGAAACAGGTTGTCTTACTATGCCTTATGGATAGCCTGATTGTTCACGTCCAGCGCTGCTTCATGGATGCTTTCAGATAATGATGGATGGGCATACAGGGTCATGGCCAGATCCTCGCTACTGCTATTGAATTCCATTGCAACCACTGCCTGGGCAATAAGTTCGGATGCCTGTTCACCGAGGATGTGAACACCCAGGATTCTATCGGTTTTTTTATCAGCTAATATTTTTACAAAGCCATGTGTTTGTCCTGCAGCGCGAGCACGGCCATTGGCTGCAAAGGAAAACTGACCGCTGTTGTATTGAGTGCCGTTTTGTTTTAGTTGTTCTTCGGTCAGCCCGCACCAGGCGATCTCGGGGTGAGTGTAGATGACGAAAGGAATGGTGTCGTAATTCAGGTGTGCATAATGTCCGGCGATGATGTTGGCCACCATTATGCCTTCCTCTGAACCTTTGTGTGCGAGCATGGGGCCACGTACGGCATCACCGATAGCATAAACCCGGGGCAGGTTTGTCAGGCATTTTTCATTTACAACAATCTTTCCCTGTTTGTCGATTTCAAGCCCGGTATCTTCGGCACAGATAGACAGAGTATTGGCTTGCCTGCCAACAGCAACAATGAGCTTATCAAAAACCATTTTATTATTTTCACCCTTGAGTTCAAATTCAACAGTGATCTTGTTTTTTTCCGGGGCAACATTTTTTACAAGCGCATTAAAATTAAATTGTAACCCCTGTTTTTTATAGAGTGACAATGCCTGTCGTGCTAATTTTTTATCAGCGCCAGGAAGGAAGTCAGGCAAGGCCTCCAGAATGGTTACTTCTGACCCTAGCCTGTTCCACACACTGCCGAGTTCGAGTCCGATAACGCCGGAACCGATAATGCCGAGTTTCTCAGGAACCTTGTTAAATGAAAGCGCATCACTGGAGTCAACAATTGTTGTATGATTAAATTTTATATTGTCCAGTTCGCGGGGTGTTGAACCTGGTGCGAGAATAATGGATACCCCTTTAATTGTTTCAGTTTTACCGTTGAGTTGAATCTCCACAAGCTTGTCTTTGAGAAGCTTCGCGTGGCCGGTGAATTGTTTGATTTTATTAGCAGAGAATAATGTGCTGATGCCTGAGGTAAGATCGGTTACGATCTTGTTTTTACGCTTCATCATGGTGGCCAGATCAAGTTCCACTGTTTCGCAGTTGATTCCGTGCGCAGCATAGTCGTTGTTTACCTGATCAAACAAGGCAGATGATTCCAGTAGCGCCTTGGACGGAATGCAGCCGACATTCAGGCAAGTGCCACCCGGAGAGGGTTTTCCGTCCTGATTAAGCCATTTGTCAACGCAGGCAGTTTTCAACCCCGATTGTGCACAACGTATGGCGGCTACATAACCGGCAGGGCCTGCACCTATAATAATGACATCAAATTGTTGCATGGTATCGTCTCGTTTAGATATCCAGTAAAAGTCTGGCCGGGTTTTCTATAATGTCCTTGATATGAACAAGAAACTGAACGGCTTCACGACCATCGATAATGCGATGGTCATAGGAGAGTGCCAGATACATCATTGGACGGATGACAATCTCGTTATTTTCTACAACCGGTTTGGCCTGTATCTTGTGCATACCGAGAATAGCACTTTGCGGGGGGTTGAGAATGGGTGTTGATAATAAAGACCCGAAAACGCCCCCGTTGGTAATGCTGAATGTACCACCAGTGATCTCGTCGATTGTCAGTGCGCCATCCTGTGCGCGTTGACCAAAAGATTTTATTTGTTTTTCAATACTGGCAAGACTTAACAAGTCTGCATCACGTAAAACGGGGACAACCAGTCCGCGCGGAGAGCCGACAGCTATACCGATATCAAAGAAACCATGATAGACGATATCGTCTCCTTCAGTGGATGCATTGACAATCGGGAAGCTCTTTAATGCATCAAGTGCAGCCATGACAAAAAATGACATAAACCCTAATTTAACGCCATGTTTTTGCTCAAAAGTATCACGGTATTTTGTTCGAAGGTCTATTACTGGTTGCATATTGACTTCGTTAAAAGTAGTCAGTATGGCAGCGTTGTGTTGTGCCTCCAGCAGGCGTTCCGCAATACGTGATCGCAAGCGGGTCATGGGTACCCGTTTTTGCAAGCGTTCGTTACCATCAGGAGTGCCGGCTATTTTTTCAGGTGATTGTTTTTCAATAATGGCGAGCACATCTTCTTTCAAAACACGGCCACCCTTGCCTGTTCCTTTTACATCATCAGTCTTGATTTTGTTTTCATAGACCAGTTTTTTTGCTGATGGTGTTAGCAGGCTTGTTTCATTTTCTGTTTTTACAGGTGTTGAATCTTTTTTGTTTTGAGTTGTTTCTGATTCAACCAGAGGGTCAATGCGTGCAAGCGCCTGGCTGGCGAGGATGGTGTCGCCTTCTTTGCAGAACAGCGATGAAATAATGCCGTCATGAGTGCTGGGCACTTCAAATACAACCTTGTCAGTTTCAATGTCTGCAATAATCTCATCTGTCTTGATAGTATCGCCAACCTGTTTGTGCCAGGTGGTTAATATTCCATCGGCAACAGACTCAGGAAAAACAGGTGCTTTGATATCAATGCTCATTTAATTTCCTTCTGGATCACGAATAGTCACAATGGGTTGAAAGACCCAGCGCGTCCTCTATGAGTTGTTGTTTTTGTTGATTGTGAATAGACATATAACCGACAGCAGGTGCCGCGAGTAATGGTCTGCCAGCGTACTGTAAATACTTACCCTTACCGATAGCCTCACGAATATGGTGTTGACTGGAGTACCACGCACCTTGGTTAAGAGGTTCTTCCTGGCACCATGTGAAGGCGGTAGCATTTTTATAACGTTTGATCTGTTTGCGCGTCAGATCCTCGGGGAAAGGGTACAGTTGTTCGATTCGGATGATGGCAATATCATTTAATGATTCCTGATTGCGTCGTTCGTACAAGTCATAATAAACCTTGCCGCTGCAGAAAATAATATGTTTTACATCGTCATCCTTCAGTTCGTCCTGTTCGGGAATAATGGTTCTGAATTCACCCTCGGTGAGATCCGACAATGCGCTACTGGCGGCCGGGTGACGCAAAAGACTTTTGGGTGACATAACAATTAATGGTAGGCGACATTTCATTAACATCTGACGCCGGAGTAAATGAAATATTTGCGCAGCATTTGTCGGTACGCAAACCTGCATATTATGTTGGGCGCATAATTGTAGATAGCGTTCTGTCCTGGCTGAAGAATGTTCTGGCCCCTGACCCTCAAAGCCATGCGGTAATAACATGACCAGCCCGCATAAGCGATCCCATTTTTGTTCACCCGCGCTGATGAATTGATCGATGACTACCTGGGCGTTATTGGCAAAGTCGCCAAATTGAGCTTCCCAGATAGTCAAGGTCTGCGGATCGGTAGTGGCATAACCATACTCAAATGCAAGTACAGCTTCTTCTGATAATAAAGAATTAATAACCAGAAAGTTGGCATCATTCACTTCCAGATTACGTAGTGGGACATAACTTTCACCTGTGTTCTGATCGTGCAGAACGGCATGCCGGTGAAAGAAGGTGCCGCGACCGCTATCCTGACCCGACAACCGTATTGAATAACCATCGTTAAGCAGAGAAGCATAAGCCATGGTTTCTGCAAATCCCCAGTCAACGCGTTCATGTTGTGTGATCATGTTTTTTCTTGCATCGAGAATTCTTTTGACATTTCGATGCACAACGAAATTATCAGGTAGCTTACTGACCTGAGTGTGCAAGCTGGCTAATGTTTTTTTATCCAGTGCGGTATTAACCCGGTTGAAATTATAGGGTTTTTTATATTGTTCCCAGTCAGGCAAGAATGGAAAATCGGCCTCTTTTTTACAGATGAATTCTTCAACTACTGTTGAACCTGCATCCAGTTTATGACGGTATTCTTTGGCAAATACAGTAACGTTTTCTTCGGTGATAATATTCTGGTCGATTAATAGTTTTGTGTATCGACCTAATGTGGTTTCCATTTTGCGGATAGAGGCATACATCATAGGCTGGGTTGCCATGGGTTCATCGGCCTCACTGTGTCCATGTCGGCGATAACAGACAAGATCAATAACGATGTCTTTGGAAAACTGCATTCGGTAGTCGAGTGCTATCTGCGTTGCCATGAGCACTGTTTCCGGGCTATCTCCATTAACATGAAAAATAGGTGCGTTGACCATTTTTGCGACATCAGTGCAATAATGAGTAGAACGCGCATCTTCCTGGGTGCTGGAGGTGAACCCGATCTGGTTATTGATAACAATGTGAACAGTGCCTTTTGTTGAATAACCCCGAGACTGGGACATACTAAACGTTTCCATTACCACGCCTTGTGCTGCAAATGCCGCGTCTCCATGAATGATAATGGGAATGACCTCGCTACCGGTTTTATCATGACAGCGATCCTGTCTTGCCCGGACCGAGCCCTCGACAACCGGTGCTACGATCTCCAGATGAGAAGGGTTAAAGGCGAGAGATGCATGTACCGGGTTACCTTTTGTGGCAAGGTCCGCAGAAAAACCCATGTGGTATTTAACATCGCCTGTGCCAACACGGTTTTCGACTGTGCCTTCAAATTCCATGAATAATTCGGCCGGTGTTTTACCCATAATGTTAACCAGCACGTTGAGTCTTCCGCGGTGGGCCATGCCGATGGCAACTTCCTTGATGGAATGATGTTCTCCACCTCGGTGAATCAGTTCTTTCAGAATAAGGATCAGTGATTCTGCCCCTTCAAGCGAAAAACGTTTCTGGCCTATGTAACGTGTATGCAGATATTGTTCTAGATTTTCTGCAGCGATCAATTGTTTCAATAAAGATTTTTTTATTTCATCAGAATAGTCGGGTGAGCTGCATAGCGTTTCCAGTTTTTGTTGCAACCAGCGTTTTTCTTCAATATTCAGAATATGCATATATTCAGCACCCAGATAACCGCAATAGGTACGTTCTAGTATGTTGATAATATCTGCAAGGCGAGCTGTGTCTGTTCCATGCAAAGAGCCGGTATTGAAAATGGTGTTGAGGTCCTGGTTGCCTAATTGGTAATGTGCAAGCGTGAGTTCGACGAGGTCTTTTGGTTTTTTCTGTTCGAGTGGATCTGTTCGGGCCCGCAGATGGCCTATAAACCGGTAGGCGTTGATGAGCTGTAAAACGCGTACCTGTTTTTCATCATTAATTGGGGTGCTTTGTACGGGGTTAGGGTTTTGTTTGTTTTTCGTAAGCTGACAAAAAAACTGTTGCACCGCTTCGTGTGACTGTTCAATGTGATCACCTGGGAGAGGGCCCAGTTGATCAAAGAACCCTCTCCATTCATCGCTGACAGTGGACGGGTTCTGTAAATAATCTTCATATAGTTGTTCCAGATAGGCAGCGTTGCCATCTGTCAATGTGGAGCTTTTCCAGATATCTTTTAAATTACTGTTTTTAATAGATAAGTCCATTTTATTATATGCTTTGTTAACTATTATGTTGTTCGGCAGCTATTTAATAACCTGTAGTGTTGTGTTTATATTCAAAGGCATCTTATTTCAGGGTAAAATAGATATTGCCCGGTTATTTACAACTCAGACCTCTCTGGAAGAGAGGTTCAACTGTAAGTATAATCAAAAAATCAGCATAAGATATAACGAGTATGAAACAGTACGGAAAACTATCAGCATCGATTTTTTATGTATTTTTATTTGTGGCGATATCTGGCTGTGCCAGTTTGACCCGGGAAGATTGTCAGAATGCAGACTGGTACGCAATAGGGTTTAGTGACGGGGTACGTGGATACGCGCTTGATCGGCAAGACAATCACCGCAAGTCATGCAATCAATACAATATAAAGTTTGATCTGGATCGTTATCTTCAAGGGAGATCGAAAGGACTGAAGCAGTATTGTGTCCCCGAAAATGCTTATACAAGAGGGATGGCCGGTTATGTTTATGTTGGCACTTGCCCTGTTTCACTATCGCCTGACTTTTATCCAGCATACCGTGACGGGTATCATGTCTATTTGTTAAAAGCAGAGATAGCCAGAAAAGAGGCTCGCTACAAAGAGCTGGATAATAAAATCCATCACCTGAAAAATACCAGAAAGAGGCTGCATCACTTACTTGAAAAAAGTAAAAAATCAGCCAGTGACCGACACTTAATGAAAAAAGAGATCAGGTTGCTGAGGCGTGAAATCAGGCAATATGAAAGCCAGTTGAGGAAACTGGGCAGGCAGATAGAAGGGTTGCTACTTAAAGCTGAACATTTTCAATCCGATACGCAAAATATGTGGCTGGGGCGTTAAATAACCCTGCGATTAACTATTTTTTGGCTTGAGGAGGTTTGAAACCATCTACGCCGGAAAACTCACCTTCATTAAACAAAAAACCAAGCATGTGTTTTTCGATAACTTCCAGACTACGTGGGTCAGCTGTATTAAGCCCATTCTCGTTTATGATCATGGTCAGATGCTCATGCCATTTTTTCCAGCCTTCAGCAGAAACCGACTCAAGAATACGAAGACCAAGCTCGCCAGGATGAGGTGCAGATTCTAGTGCCTCTGATTCAGTTTTAAGAACAACGCATTGGATCATTTTAGCCATAATGGATATACCTGATAAATATTTCTAGATAATTCGACTATTCTAGCACGACTTTAGCGTAATAAAGAACTGCCTGAGAGTAAGGACTAATAACCTTTAGCCTGATCAAAAAGGCTTAACAGTAATTAAAATGATGATGGCAACCAGTAGTAACACCGGAAATTCATTCAACCAGCGATAAAACACATGGCCATGACGGTTTTTGTCATTTTTAAATGCAATGAGTAATTTTCCGCAATAAATGTGATAAAGGATGATGATAGCGACAAGTGCCAGTTTTGCATGTAACCAACCACTGCTACTGTAAATATCCCATGCGCGATCCATTAGCATCCAGGCACCCAGACCAATGGTGATAATCGCCCCTGGTGTCATGATGCCATAGAACAGTTTACGTTCCATGATCTTGAAACGTTCAATACTGGTCAGGTCGCCGGACATGGCATGGTAAACAAACAGCCGGGGTAAATAAAACAGGCCTGCGAACCAGGTAACCATAAAGATGATATGAAAAGCTTTTACCCATAGGTATCCATCTGCTGTCACAATAAACCTGCCTTTAAGATTTTGATTTTAGTAAATCTTGTATTTTTTGTTTGAGTGCAGTTATATCAGGCATCCCTAATTTGCGAAACACGATTTTCCCCTGTGGGTCTATAAGAATAGTCACTGGTGTTAATGGGCGTTTCATACCAAAAGCGTGCATGATTTTTTTTTCGAGGTCAAACACAATCGGATACGGGATATTTTTACGTTTAACCATTTCCATCACTTGTGAAGGAGGGTCATAGGACATGCTGACACCAACGATTTCCAGCCCTTGAGGATGAAGCTCTTGATAAAGCTTTATCAAATGAGGCATTTCTTTCAGGCAGGTTATGCAAGTAGTGGCCCAGAAATTAATCAGTATGGGCCGGTTCATGTCCGGGCCGATAGTAATGGTGTCGCCATTGGATGTTTTCATCGTGATCTCGGGAGCCATATTGGTTCCTGATGGGGAATACCAGGTGTAAATCAGTAACCCTGCAACGATCAGGATAAATCCGGTAATGAGTTTGTCTTTCATGCTGAAATCATACCAGATGGTCGGTCTCGGATTCAGGCGGTGGTTTTGGTTTTTTTTCAGCTTGCTGGATAAAGGGTAAAGCGAGTTCGCGATAAATGGCATCATGATTAATGATTTTTGAAATACCGTATGAAATAAATGCAGTTAACATAATGGGCAGTAATAAGGTTTGATTATTGGTCATCTCCATTACAATAATAATTGCAGTTAAAGGTGTTTGAACGACAGCCGAAAAAAATCCGACCATACATAAAATTACAATAGCAGTGCCTGGCGTTTCACTAAACCAGGGAGCGACAACAGAGCCAAGACCCGCACCTGCAGATAGCGATGGTGCGAAAATACCCCCGGGTATCCCACTCAGGTAAGATGCCAGGGTCGCCAGCATTTTGTAAAAGCTGTAAGCATGGTCAATATCACCTTCACCCGAGATTAATATTTTTGCTTCTTCATACCCCGTACCATAAGAAAGGCCACCCGAGAGCAGGCCGTCAGGGCAATAATTAAACCGCAAATTGCGGCAACGACCAGAGGCCAGCGTGATTGAAAAGGGTTGATCCAGCGGGTTCCATGCACCAGCAGGTAGCTGAACAGCCCACCCGAAATACCGCCGACAATACCGCAAACAACCACAGCAAGCAGCGCGCTACTGATAACATCAATCTCGACTGTGGTTGAGCCGAAATAGGTATAATTACCCTGCAGGGCAATGGCGGTAATACCGGCAATGACAACGGCCGTCAGCAACGTGCCACTGGTGCGTTGTTCAAATGACCTGCTCATCTCTTCAATGGCAAACATAATGCCGGCCAGGGGGGTATTAAAGGCAGCGGCAATGCCCGCAGCACCTCCGGCCATTACCAGCCCACGTTCCATGAAATGGTTAGGGAATTTCGCCAGATTACCCAGTGAATACATAATCGAGGCGCCAATATGTACTGTTGGGCCTTCGCGTCCGATAGATGCGCCAGAGAATAACCCGGCTATCGTCAGTAGAACTTTACCGATAGCAATGCGGATACTCAGTAATTTCGAGCGATCTTCATGACGGCTCATCTCTATAGTGGCGATCGATTGAGGGATGCCGCTGCCCTGCGAGCCAGGAAATACCCGGCGAGTAAGCCAGACAATGATAACCAGCCCCAGAGGTGTTATCAGGAAAGGAAGATACTCATTACTTTGAGATTGCTGTTTAAACCAGTGGTTTGCAAAGTCACTGCTGATAGCAAATACAGCTGCAATCAATCCGACCAATACCGCACCACCAAAGAATACCAGTCTGATCTTCCAGGCTTGTATTGATACCAGTTTCTGGCTTGATGATTTTATTCGAGAAAGCATTGGCGATATTTAGTCCAATAATGAAAGAGCGCAAGGATTCACTATATTGCAGGTATTTGCAAGGTAATCCAGCTGTAGCAAGGGTTAGAAATAGCGAGGATATTGAATATGCATTTATTAAGAATACGCTAATATACTGAATAATATAAAAAAACTTGACCTCGTTAATTATTTTCGGTATTGTATTTAGCATAAGTTAACAACATTTCAAGTTTCAATAATAATAATACATCACCACCAAGTTGAGCGGCATTAGCCGCTTTTGTTTTTTCTGCTGTTTGGTTTTTGGGTGCCTTTGGGTTGTGCGGTTTTTTTGATATCGCTAATTATAACGCAAAGGGCGCGGAGGACGCAGAGGGCACAAAGAAATCCTTTTGTTTTAAAACACATCTATTTTTTTAAATATACTTATTAATAAACTCTGCGATCTTTGCGTCCTCCGCGACCTCTGCGTTCCTGATATCCAACTCAAAAAATCATTTATAAGCAAACCCACCCGGATTTCCACCCGGTTTTTTCAGCATTTACGTGCAAACAATGCCCTAAGGTCTTAAAATACAATAAATATATCAGTAACCATCCCGTTTCAGGTTTGGTTGTCTGAGCTAATATCTTACTAAATTATTAATGTATTCAGGTGTTTATAAATGATCAAGGCAGGCATTGTAGGTGGAACGGGGTACACAGGTGTAGAGTTGCTGCGCATCCTTGTTATGCATCCACAGGTAGAACTTTGTGTAATTACCTCGCGGAGTGAGGCCGGAAAGCCTGTATCCGATTTATATCCAAACTTGCGAGGCAAGATTGATCTGGTCTTTAGTGAGCCTGATCCGGTTCTGTTATCTGCGTGTGATGTGGTGTTTTTTGCCACGCCTAATGGCACTGCAATGATCAGTACACCAGCTTTACTTGATGCAGGTGTACGGGTGATTGACCTGGCAGCTGATTTCCGCATCAAGGATGTAGCTGAATGGGAGCAGTGGTATGGCCTGTCCCATGCCTGTCCGGATCTTCTGGACGAGGCGGTTTACGGCCTCCCGGAAGTGAACAGGGAATTGATCAGGAATGCGCGCCTGATAGCTAACCCGGGTTGTTATCCTACTGCCGTATTACTGGGGTTATTGCCCTTGATTGAGGCGAATCTGGTTGATAGCGAGCAGCTGATAGCCGATTGTAAATCCGGTGTCAGTGGAGCCGGGCGTTCAGCAAATGTAGGCAGCCTGTTGTGTGAAAGCAGCGAAAGCTTCAAGGCCTACGGTGTTGCCGGTCATCGCCATTTGCCGGAGATCAGGCAAGGGTTGGAAGCAGCCATTGGCATGCCGGTAGGTTTAACCTTCGTGCCTCATCTTGTGCCGATGATCAGAGGTATTCACGCGACTTTATATGCTACAAGTCTGAAAGCTGATGTTGATCTGCAGTCACTTTATGAAGATCGTTACGCAGATGAGCCATTTGTAGACGTAATGCCAACAGGCTCTCACCCTGAAACGCGTTCTGTAAAAGGCAGTAATTATTGCCGATTAGCTGTTCATCAGCCTCAGTCACGAGATACCGTAGTAGTGCTATCGGTTATCGATAACCTGGTAAAAGGAGCAGCAGGGCAGGCTGTTCATAATATGAATCTGATGTTTGGTCTGGATGAGGATATGGGTATTGATGCTGTTGCATTAATGCCTTAACCCGGTCTTTTAAATGTCATGATGCAAAAATCATTTAACTGGAAACTGGCTGTAATAGCCACGGTAGTACTGGTAACAGTAGGCTATGCAGTCATGTCTGTTTTTGATTACGGTCGGTTTCGGGCCGGGTTTGATCAGTTTGCAGAAAATAAGGAGCAAAGACAGTTAAAAGAGAAGATTGAGCAGCTTGAATCACAGCTGGCAGACTTTCGTGCGCGTACAGCAAGACTGGAAAGCGCAAAAAAAGTTGATAAATATGCCAATGATGCGGTTAAAAAGATACTCGAGAAAGCCGAGCTGGAAAGCCAGGAAATGAGAGAAGAATTACAGTTTTACAGAACAATTGTCAGCCCGAGCAAGGGACGGCAGGGAATGCATATTCATGATTTCAAGCTAACACAGGATCAGGATGGCAACTATAATTACAGTCTTACGGCGACACATATACAAGGACACAAGAAACATCACCGGCAAACAGATGGAAAAATATACATATCGGTCGAGGGATTACAGGCAGGAAGGGTGAAAAAACTTGATTTTGCCAACATGAGCACTAAAAAAAGGTCTAGTATTAGGTATCGTTTTAAATATTTTGCGCATTTTGAAGGTAGGCTCAATTTGCCCAAAGACTTCAAACCACAGACAATTGAAATTGATATTGTCCCCAGACAAAAAACTATAACCGGGGATAGTAGAAAGATAAAATGGCCTGTAGGGACACAATAAAGGAGAGGTTATGTTTTCCAAAAGTAAAAAACACCGTGCGGGTAAAATAGATACCATGGTTGGGCAAAACACCGAAGTGAATGGTGATGTGGTATTTAGTGGCGGTTTGCATATCGATGGCCTTGTTAAAGGTAACATCATGGTTTCGGAAGGAGCTGATTCCACATTAACATTAAGTGAGAATGGTCGGGTTGAGGGTGAAGTACGTGTGCCTCATATCATTTTGAATGGAGAGGTTCGTGGTGATGTATATGCCTCAGAGCATATAGAATTGGCTGCGAATGCCAGAATTCAGGGTAATGTGTATTATAATCTCCTGGAAATGGCGATGGGCGCTGAAGTAAACGGTAGTCTGGTTCATCAGGCAGGCTTGCCAGCTACAAACAAGTTGAAAACCAGCACCCCTGAAGCGACGTCTAAACTACAAGCCGCCGAGTAATTCTTGACTAATTAGGTCAGGATTGCGAAAATAACATAAGTGAATGCTTATAAATAGGGTTTCTCGGAGTATTTAAGTATGGGTATTGAAGTACAGCTGGCAGTAAAGCCAATTAAAGTGACTAATAATGCAGTGCAAAAAGTGCAGCAATTATTGGTAGAAGAAGGTAATCCTGATCTCAAATTGCGTGTATTTGTTACTGGCGGCGGTTGTTCCGGCTTTCAGTATGGCTTTAAATTTGATGATGAAGTAAATGAAGGTGACACTAATATAGAAGATAAAGGCGTGGTTGTTGTGGTTGATCCAATGAGTTATCAATACCTTGCGGGATCAGAAGTAGACTTTATCGATGATCTTGAAGGTGCGCGTTTTGTTATCAATAACCCTAATGCCGCTTCTACCTGTGGTTGTGGCGCTTCTTTTTCGGTTTAGTTCTGATATCATTACTTTTATTAAGGGGTACTCATTAATGAGTACCCCTTAATTATTTGTGAGCTAGAATAGTAGTATAGGCAGTTAATAATATCCCAGTACTGGAGATTTATATGAGTGAGTATTTGCCAGGGTTGGCCGGCGTACCAGCCACCCAATCCAATATATCTGACATCGACGGTGAAAAAGGTATTCTGTCGTATCGTGGTTATTCAATAGAAGAGCTTGCGCAAAATAGTAGTTTTGAAGAAACGACACTCTTGTTACTGGACGGCCGCCTGCCTAAGGCTAAAGAACTGGATGTGTTTAAAAATCAGTTGATCGATAATCGACGGTTAAAATTCCAGACGCGCGGCATGATGAAAAACCTGCCTTCCGGTGGCCACCCGATGGATATGTTGCAGACAGTGGTTTCCAGTCTGGGTATGTATAACCCCAATTCAGAGTGCCTGATTGGCGGAAAGAGTTGTGATGATATTAATTACATTCATAACACAACCGTAAAAATTATGGCCCGCGTGGCCAGTATCGTTGCCATGTGGGAACACATTCGTAATGGTTATGATCCGGTTGAGCCACGTGATGATTTGTCATTCGCCGAGAATTTTTTGTACATGTTTACCGGCAAGGTTCCTGATCCGTTGCTGGCCCGCATTATGGATGTATGTCTGATACTACATGCAGAGCATACTATTAATGCATCTACCTTTGCCGCCCTGGTGAACGCATCAACACTTGCCAGTCCCTTCAGTGTAATCGCTGCATCCATTGGCGCATTGTCAGGGCCATTACACGGTGGAGCCAATGAAAAAGTGCTCGATATGCTGGAGTCAATCGGAACGGTAGACAATGTAGAAAAATACATAGACGAACGACTGGGAAACAAACAG
>JAADHQ010000074.1 GCA_013151795.1 Gammaproteobacteria bacterium
ACAAGTTCCAGCGGTTCGGGGCCTGTTAATTTAACATGTTGCTTGTCGTTAAGGTCCAGTTGCTTGCCTACTACGCTGGCGGCGATAGGTAATTCGCGGCCGCTGCGTTCGACCAGTGTGACCAGAATAATCGAGGCGGGTCTGCCGTAGTCGAAAAGTTCGTTCATGGCGGCTCTGATTGTGCGGCCAGTATGCAGAACATCGTCAACCAGAATGATGTGTTGATCATCGATACTGAATGGTAATTTGGACGGGAGTACCTGTGGGTGCATGCCAATGCGGGTGAAGTCATCACGATAGAATGAAATATTGAGCGAGCCCAGTTCCTGTTCTATTGCCAGTTTTTTGTGTAATTTTTCTGCTACCCATACGCCGCCGGTGTGTATGCCTATCATGAGCGGGTTGCTGATATCGCGTTGGTCCAGCAAGTCTTTCAATTCCTGCGTAATGGAATTGATCAAGTCATCAATCTCATTCATTCTTGCTGTGCTCCTGTTGCTGTAACCAGCTTTGTAAAATTATTTGTGCGGCCATTTTATCGATATCGCCTTTTTGTGTTTTCTTCCGGTTGCCTGCTTGTCGTTGCCGGGCAATTTCAGCCTCGGCTTCGCGCGAGCTGAGGCGTTCATCCATTTCGAAAACAGGCAGGTTAAAACGGCCGTTTAATTGTCGGCCAAATTTTTGTGCAGCCAACGTCATGTCGAATACTTTACCATCCAGATGATACGGCACACCAATCACTAATGCATGCGGTTTCCATTCATTTATTAATTTTTCGATGGCTACCCAGTCCGGCTTTTGTTGCGGATTGGTAATGGTAGTAAGCGCTTGTGCAGTACCGGTGATCTCCTGCCCGGTAGCAACACCAATACGTTTAAGACCAAAATCAAACCCGAGAAAGCAGCGCATAATCTTAAAGGGTTATGTAATGAGTGAGCATACTCATTCCCCTATGCCCTTTTATCTTTTCCCTGCCCTTAAGCATGCCCGGTGTCACCTGAAATGAGGTTAAGATCTATACCCATGGCTTTGGCAGCCTCCGACCAACGTTCTTCTGTTGGGGTGTCAAACATGATGGATGTATTCGCGGGGCCGTTCAGCCATGCGTTATCGGCCAGTTCCATTTCCAGTTGTCCTGCGCCCCAGCCAGCATAACCCAGTGTTACCAGATATTGTGATGGGCCAGACCCTTCTGCAATTTTGTGCAGGATATCTTTTGATGTGGTGATAGCCAGTTGATCGCCAATGATGATGGTGGACTCCCAGGTGGTGCCGGGGCGGTGAAGTACGAACCCTCTGTCTTCCTGAACAGGGCCGCCGTAATATACGGGCATGGTTGTTAATGATGGGTCGGCCACGTCGATGTCAATCTGTGATAAAACTTCAGTAAGATTTATGTTTAGCGGGCGGTTAATGATAAGCCCCATGGCGCCTTCGTCATTATGTTCGCACATATAAGTTGTAGTGTGATGGAAATTGGGATCTGCCATTTGCGGCATGGCGATCAGATACTGGTTGGTTAGTATTAGTGGGTTCATTAGTTTAATTACTGGCTGCGTAATTTGTTATCGTTGGTGAAAACCCAGGTTCGAACAATCCGTAATACTTTACGGTCCTGTAATACTTCTTTTGGTATCGGCGAAAAAGGCGCAGCCAGTTTTACAATATCAATGGCTGCCTTATCAAGGATTTTATGACGCGATGATTTTAATATCTGCACGCTAATTAATGAACCGTTAGGGTTTAGTGCTACTTCAATCATCAGGTTGCCGGTTTTGTTTTTACTAGGGTAGTTCATGTTACCGATTTTTTTTACTTTGCGTGTCCAGGATGCAAGGTAAGCAGCATCAACATGGCTTTTGGTATTTGCGTACAGGTACTTTGAATCGGGAAGCTGTGAATATGCTTGCCAGCTTGCATCATTTTGCGCGCTGAGTCGGGCGATTTGTTTGCTTTGTTTAATTAATTCCTGTGCTGATATTATTTTTGTGCGTTTCGCATCAGGTTGTTTACGGGTTGATTTTATTTTATTTTTTGCGGCTTCCTGGGATAAAACCTGAATATTATTTCGAGGTTTTTTATTATCTCTTGATGCTGCACGCTTGATGTGATCCTGCCCGCGTGTTTGATCAGGACTGATTTTATTTTTAACCGCCTTGTGTTTTACTTTTTCGCGGGTATTGCCAGAGCCTTGCTGGTTAGCCTGTGCCAGATAGTCTGCTTTTTCCGGTTCTTTATCAGATTGCTGTTGTACCAGTGTAATATCCAGTGTGGCCAGTACATCATTGTGGCCTTCGTCTTCGGGGGAGAAGCTGATCCCCAGAATGATGAGCAGATGAAGAGAAATAGCCAGGAACAGAGTCAGGCCCAGACGGTCATTATGAGAGATCATGATTTTTGGTGTAGTTTCACTCATAACAGGGGTGGGCTCAACAGTGTTTTTGTGGGTTGTTGAAATTTAATACGTGTTTGCATTTTCGGGTTCATATGGGCTGTGCCATTTTCATCAATCAGAAGCACGTAGGATACGCCCATTGATTTGGCGATGCGATGCCAGTCTTTAACGCCGGCAACAAATAAAGCTGTGGCTGCAGCGTCGGCAACAGCCGAGTCGGGGTGAATAACCGTCACCGACTGAACCCCTTCAGCAGGGTAACCTGTGCGGGGGTCAATGATATGATGGTAACGTTTATTTTCATAGATAAAAAAACGTTCATAGTCACCAGAGGTAAAAACGCTTTCATGTCCTTTTATGTCGAGGTAAGCGAGTACAGTGTCTTTTTTACGAGGGTGGATAATGCCAATTCGCCAGGGGCGGTTGCCCGGCCGTCCTATTGCTTCAAGATCGCCTCCAGCATTAATTATGGCATTTTTAATGCCGGAATCGGTAAGCATTTTCATTTCCTGTCGTATGCCATAACCTTTTGCAAACCCGCCAAAATTCAGCGATACAGCCGGGTTTTTGCTGCGTAGTTGTACGCCCTTTATTTCCAGATCATTCATTGAAGGCCGGGTGGCCAGCAGTTGTTTTATTGTTTCGTCATCGGGTGGAATGCCGGTTTCATGTTCTTCGGAATTAAAGCCCCAGAGTTTAATGAGCTTGCCCATAGCCGGATTAAATAAATTTTCACTGGCATTTGATAATTGCGTGGCTTCCAGTAACAGAGGTCGAACAGATGGCGCATCTGAAAACCATTCCGTGGATTTGATCAGCAGATTATTTCGTGCGATTGCACTGCTTACGGCAGGGTTCCAGGTGAGTTGCATGTAGCGAAAATCGGCTTCAAGTTGGTCGAATGCTTCTTCCGCAACGTCTTCGCTTACGCCGTTTAATGATACGTCTATAATAGTACCAAAGCTGAATATGCTATGTTGATAAGTGAGGCTCTCGGCTTCAGGAGGTGTATTGCAGCCGCTTAGTGTAATGATGATCAGGCTGGTCAAGACAGCCCTGAAATTTATATAACATTTCATTTTCTGGTTTTGCTCAGTCTTTTTTCTATGCTGTTCATTAATAAACCAGCAATATTCAGGTTATACAGGTTATCCAGTTCCCTGATACAGGTCGGGCTGGTGACATTAATTTCAGTCAGGTAATCTCCGATAACATCAATGCCAACGAATAGCAGACCTTTGTTTTTTAATTCGTCGCTTAACTGGTCGCAGATCCAGCGATCCCGTTCTGTCAGGGCAATGCCTTCGGCGCGACCGCCAGCAGCGAGATTACCACGGTTTTCGCCTTCTGCGGGAATACGTGCCAGGGCAAAAGGTACGGGTTCACCATCAATAATAAGTATGCGTTTGTCACCTTGTGATATCTCGGGTATGAATTGTTGTGCCATGCAAAATGTATTGCCATTGTGGGTGAGTGTTTCAATGATAACGTTTGTATTCATGTCGCTTTCATGAACCCGAAAGATTGATGCTCCCCCCATGCCATCCAGTGGTTTCAGGATAATATCCTTATGTTGCTGCAGAAACATTAAAATATCAGCAGCATTACGGCTGACAAGGCCGGGAGCGCAACATTGAGGAAACCAGCTGGTATAGAGCTTTTCATTGGCATCACGCAGGCTTGTCGGGTCATTGACTACCAGACAGCCTGCTTCATGGGCCAGCTGTAGAATATAGGTTACGTAAATGTACTCCATATCAAACGGAGGGTCTTTTCGCATTAAAATTGTATCAAGTTCATCAAGCGCTAACAGACTGGCATCCCCTTTTTCAAACCAGTTTTGTTTTTTATCAAACAGGGTCAGCCTGGTTGTATTGGCAAAAGCACGGCCATCTCGTACGGAAAGATCAGAAAATTCCATGTAATGAATTTCCCAATTGCGATGCTGGGCTTCGAGAAGCATTGCAAACGTGCTGTCTTTATAGGGTTTTATGTCTCCGATAGGATCCATAATTACACCAATGCGTATGGTCATTTCTTGCCTTTTACAGTTAAAGAGGAAATCGATAAATAGCTGTTTAAATTAATCTTTATACAACAATTTATGTATATGTAATCGCATACTATCAAATACAATGGTGTCACGGTAATGCTTTAATGGTAAATATTTTATGACGATTGTCCAGTTGTAATAGACATAAACAAATAGTGGTTTCAATGATGCGATAATATGTTTAAAGTTTATAGTGTGTTTTACCGATAAGTTAGGCAAGTAGTTATTTTATTGTATTAATGTTTGAATATTCGACAGTTATTAGCACATTATAATTTACTAATAAAGTAATAATTAAAATGAATTTCATCGATAGCAAAAACATGAAATTTGTAGTATTTTTATAGTCTTCGGGTAGATTGTTTATGGATTATGGTCAAAACTTATGTTAAATAATTCAAATGATTTATATTTTCTGTTTTTAGAAGCATTATTAGACGTTAACAGGCGAGGCAAACACAAGTGCTAGATGGCATGGGAGGCACAGTGGGAAGTAAACAGCAAACTGAAGTCGGTGGTTTGAAAGTCATGGTTATTGATGACAGTAAAACTATTCGCCGAACAGCAGAGACCCTATTGAAAAAAGAAGGCTGTACTGTCGTTACTGCAACAGATGGTTTTGAGGCATTGTCCAAAATTACGGATCAGGAACCAGATATTATATTTGTAGATATTATGATGCCCAGACTGGACGGGTATCAGA
This sequence comes from Gammaproteobacteria bacterium, assembly GCA_013151795.1. GTDB lineage: Bacteria > Pseudomonadota > Gammaproteobacteria > JAADHQ01 > JAADHQ01 > JAADHQ01. The sequence continues at coordinate 5,152 of JAADHQ010000074.1, forward strand.
CCTGTGCATTAATAAAACATAACCAGGTATTCAGAAATACACCGGTTGTTATGTTGTCGAGTAAGGATGGCTTGTTTGATAAGGCACGTGGCCGCATTGTTGGGTCTGATCAGTACTTGACGAAACCTTTTACAAAAGAAGAATTGCTTGGCGCAATTAAACGTCATGTAAAAATGGCCAGTTGAATAATTTAGTTCAGATAATGGCTTTGTAATTATAATTAAAGTTGAAACGTAAATATTTAGATTTAGAGAAGGTGAAATCGAATGGCTAGCATCCTCATTATTGATGATTCTCCGACAGAACTTCATGTATTAAAAACAATGCTTGAGAAAAATGGCTACACGGCTCTTGCAGCAACCAGCGGAGAAGAAGGTATCGCTGCTGCAAAGGCGGAAAAGCCGGATTTGATTTTAATGGATGTTGTAATGCCTGGCATGAATGGTTTTCAGGCAACCCGTGCACTGACGCGTGACGCTGAAACAGCCGGTATACCAATCATTATTGTGACAACAAAAGATCAGGAGACTGACCGGGTTTGGGGTCTGAGACAAGGCGCGAAAGACTACGTCACCAAACCGGCAGAAGAAAAGGATCTGATAAGTAAAATCAATCAGGCACTAGGGAACTAACAGGTTGTCATAATAGCGATATGGTAAAAAAGAAGAAATTTTCACATCCAATTTTACTGCTTCAGGATATTGAATCCAGAAGCCGAAAAAGTGCCATTGGTCTGCCTCAGCAAGAGGAAGTAAAAGACGAATGGAGCGGGATTGGATTCAGGGTGGGGGACTACAAGTTAGCCGCACCACTGGGGCAAGTTGTAGAGATATTAACATTGCCGGAGTTATCCAGGGTTCCAGGAGCAAAATCCTGGGTTATGGGTATAGCAAATGTACGCGGCAACTTGTTACCGATTATTGATTTGCATAACTTTTTGCATGGTAAGCAAACACAGATGAAGAAAAAGTCCAGGGTGTTGATACTAAACCATGAAGGTGTTTTTTCCGGTTTGCTGGTTGATGAAGTTATGGGTATGCGACGTTATCTCGCGGAAAATCGCCGGATAACACCGGATGATCTGGATTCATCGATTAAACCTTATATTGAACATATTTATCAATATGATGAACAATGGCTTGTATTCAGTATGCATAAGCTTGCTGATAGTTCCTTGTTCTTGCAGGTGGCAAGTTAGTAAAGTCACCAGATAGTTTTTAGCGGGATGTAATTTTATTTTTTATTAATAATATTTTGAGATTTCGGTCTTTGTCAGGAGACAAAAATGAGTAAAGCGAATGCCAATACAATGCTGGGTTTTGAGAAGAAATATGGTGGAATCTTTATTGCTCTCATCGTATTCATCATCATTATGGGTGTCATCTTCTATATGGTTGGTATTCAAACCAAACATGATAAAGAGTACATCAGACTAGCTGGAGAGCAGCGAGTATTATCTCAGCGTATAGCAAAATATGCACTTGAGGCTTCTATCGGTAACCAGGTCGCGTTTGACCGACTCAAATTATACCGAGATCAATTTCAGAAAACGGTTGATATTCTTAAAAACGGGACTGATGACCTTCCTGCTACGACAGAAGACATGTTGCCTCAATTCCAGAAGGTGGAAAAAAACTGGCTGGCTTTTCGTGAAAACCTTGACACGATTGTAGGCGGTAAAGGCGGAATATTGGCGATAAGGGATAACGCGCAGTCTATCAATGAGCAAATGCCGAAATTACTGGCAGACTCTGATCAGATCGTCAGTATCCTTGTGGAAGGTGGAGCACCTTCGGCACAAATTTATAAAGCCAGTGTGCAGTTGATGTTAAATCAGCGTATAGCGAATAATGTAACCAAGGTACTGGTTGGTGGTGATGGAACAGTAACCGCAGCCGACCGGCTTGGACGTGACGCAACAATCTTTAAGGGTGTGGTTGATGGCATGATGAACGGTGACCGTGAACAGGGCATTGTTCGTGTAAGGGATGCCGATGCACGCGATATTTTGCAGGCTGTCAATAAATCATTTGACGCGGTTAGTGAAATGGTTGGTGGCATTCTCGATAAATCACCTGTGTTATTTGAGGTACAGGAAGCGGCGAAAAATGTTATTGAACTCTCGGACGCCCTGATTGATGCGAGTACCGAAATGGGTCGTGGATATGTAGTTGCCGCCGATAGTCGTACATTGAATCCGCTTCTTGCATATGCATTTGGTGGGGTAGCATTATTGTTACTTATTTATCTGGGTACACGACTGGTGAAAGACTCGGGTGAGCGAACCAGTGCAGCAGAAGAAGTACAGATGCGTTCACAAGAGGCAATCTTGCGCTTGCTTGATGAAATCCAGGGGCTGTCTGAAGGTGACCTGACATCAAATGCAATTGTGACAGAGGATATGACAGGCGCAATTGCCGATGCATTTAATAGTGCAATTGATGAGTTACGGCAGCTGGTTACAACCATTAATGAAACATCGGTGCAGGTATCTTCTGCGGCACAGGAAACGCAGGCAACGGCTATGCATCTGGCTGAAGCTAGTGACCATCAGGCGCAACAAATTACTGCGGCCAGTTCAGCGATCAACGAAATGGCGGTATCCATTCAGGAAGTATCAAATAACTCGGATGAGACATCTAAAATGGCGGCTCAATCGGTTGAAATGGCCAACAAAGGTGGCGATGCGGTGCGCCGTACTATCCAGGGCATGGATGGTATACGTGAACAGATTCAGGAAACATCAAAACGTATTAAACGTCTGGGTGAAAGCTCGCAGGAGATTGGTGATATCGTGGAACTGATCACGGATATTGCTGACCAGACTAATATATTGTCATTGAATGCAGCGATACAGGCGGCGATGGCCGGTGAAGCTGGACGTGGTTTCGCGGTGGTTGCGGATGAAGTACAACGACTTGCTGAAAGATCAACTGATGCAACAAAACAGATTGAAGCATTGGTGAAAACCATTCAGGCGGATACTAACGAAGCGGTTATCTCCATGGAGCAAAGTACCGCAGGTGTGGTTAAGGGTGCGAAGCTCTCGGAAGATGCGGGTGAGGCCTTGGTGGAAATCGAAGGCGTATCTAATCGACTGGCAAGCTTGATACATACGATTACTGATAGTGCATCACAGCAATCGAATGCGGCGGCAAATATTTCTGATACGATGAATGTTATCCAGGAAATTACAACGCAAACCTCTGCAGGTACGAATGAAACCGCAGCATCTATCGGAAATTTAGCGGATCTGGCAAATGAGCTGAGACAATCTGTGTCCGGGTTCAAATTGCCAGAGGAATAAAAAAAGGATTGTGTAGGTGAAATCTGTGCAGAAAATAATGCCAGATATGCGGCACTTTGAGCCTTTGCCGGATATGGATGATCGTCAATTTCAGCAATGGAATGCATTGCTGGAATCGCGTACGGGCAGTACTTTGCCACTGGAAAGGAAGACCTTTCTTGTGACAAATCTTGGTATGCGTATGCGAGAAATTGGTTGTCGTTCCTATGATGAATACTTTTCCATGCTGGAAGGTATGGAGGGTTTGCGAGAGTGGAACATTCTGGTTGACCGTATCACCGTTCATGAAACCCGATTTTTCAGACACCCTATGTCACTTGATCTTGTGAAAGAGTATGTAGATAGCAAGCCACATGATGTGGACACCGGGAAAATAAGCATGCAAGTCTGGAGTGTCGCCTGTTCTACAGGAGAGGAAGCATACTCGCTTGCTATGGTAGTGGATCAGGCCTTCAAGAAACGGGGCGATGAAAGCTATTTTGGAGTTACTGCAACAGATATCAGCCCGGCATCTTTGAATACAGGACGAAAAGGTATTTATTCTGAAAGGCGCATCAAGGAAATGGATGCCAGTCTTAGAAAGGAGTATTTCACTCCTTTATCGCAGGGTGAATATGAGATCAATGAATATTTGCGCAAACGCATTTGTTTTGCACGGATGAATGTTCTGGATATTGATAAAGAGCCTGTTGGCAAAATGGATATTATTTATTGCCAGAATTTATTGATTTATTTCGAACGTTCTTCCCGTCATGACATAGTGAAGAATATGGCTCGGCATTTATTGCCAGGAGGTTTATTGATACTGGGTTCAGGTGAATTATTAAATCTTGATTGTCCTGAGTTAGAGAAAATCAATAATCTTCGTGTATTGGCTTACCGTCGTGTGAAAGAACCCAATAAGGATCAAAATTAATGTCTATGGATTCTACTATCGATTACAGTACGCTGAACTGGGTGAAGGAAGAGATTGATGACACCCTGAAGCAAGCACGTAATGCTCTTGAAGAATACGTCGATAATCAGGATGATGCGACGCAATTGCGTTTTTGTTTGACTTATGTCCACCAGGTTTATGGCACATTGCAGATGGTAGAACTGTATGGTGCCTCCTTGTTTGCAGAAGAAATGGAATCGTTACTGGAAGCCTTGCTTGCAAATGAAGTAACGCAAAAAGAAGATGCATATGAAGTTCTGATGCGCGCTATTTTGCAGTTACCTGAATACCTTGAAAGAATCCAGCGAGGCATGAAAGACAATCCTCTTGTTCTTATGCCTATCATGAATGATTTACGTACTGCGCGTGGATCCATATTGTTATCTGAAAGCGCATTATTTTCACCAAATCTTGATCAGATAGAAGCCATTGATATCGAAGCACCAACTGATTTGTTTGGCATCGATCCTAAAACGTTAGCAAGAAAGTTAAGACCATTATATCAAATCGGTTTATTGGGCTGGTATAGAGATAATGAAACAGAAGGCAGCCTTAAAAAACTGGTAAAAGTACTTACCCAGCTGGAACAAGTGTGCTCACGCAATGAAATTGTACGATTGTGGTGGGTTGCGAAAGGGGTGGTAGAATCGCTAATAAAGAACGGTGTCAGGGAAAACATTACCCTGAAATTGTTATTAGGCCAGGTAGACCGTGAGATTAAACGACTGATTGATCTGGGTGAGCAGGAGATATCAAATAATCCGGCTGAGGTATTACTGAAAAATCTGTTGTATTACATTGCCCAGTCCGACCCTGTTACTCCGCGTATCAAGGAAATAAAGCAGAAATATAATCTTTCCAGTGCACTGCTGTCCGATAAAGAAGTTGAGTCTGATCGCGAATCAATGGCAAGTCCAAATGCTGAATTACTTGAAACAGTTTCAGTGGCCATATCTGAAGACTTGTCTCGAGTTAAAGATGCACTTGATATTTTGTTGCGTAGTGATGAACGTGATAATTCGACACTTGGGCCTCAAGTGGAAGTCTTGAATAAAATGGCAGATACACTTGGCATGCTGGGTATGGGTGTACCTCGTAAGGTAATTCAGGAACAGTCTGTCATTCTCCAGTCAATACTTTCTGGTGAGCTGGAGTCTAATGAAGCACGATTAATGGAAACCGCCGGGGCTTTACTGTTTGTTGAGTCCAGCCTGATTGGCCTGGTAGAAAGTAGCCATGCAGAAGAGCAAATGCAGGAAGAGATTTCTTCTGATACGGGCGACTCCATGCTGGCGAATGCAGAAATGCGTCAGATCCATGAAACGGTGCTTAAAGAAATTCAGGTTGAAATTGCAAAATCGAAAGATGCAATGGTTGCTTTTATTGATGCTCCGATGGATTTTGAACAGCTTAAACTGGTTCCTTCCTACTTTAATTCAGCCAAGGGTGGAATGCTTATTATGGGGCTGGCGGAAGCAGCAGGGTTAATAGATGCTGCCAGAGCTTATATAGCAGATGATATTCTCAGAGACCGTATTGAACCTTCCCAGCAGAATTTTGAATATATCGCAGATGTAATTTCAAGTATTGAATACTATCTTGAAGCACTCCGTGAAAACCGAGCCAATGCTAAAGCTATTCTGGATGTGGCTTATGAAAGCATGAATGCACTGGGACATAATATAGAAAAAGGCAAGAGGGAAGAGAGACAGGAAGAGCCGGTTACTAAAGAAGACAGTAATCATCCTGCAACCGCTGAATTTGCTATAGATACTGAAGCATTGTCTGCTGCTGAGATGGGTGAGCAAGATTCCCCCGAAGAGCCTGAGGATGTAATTGAACAGTCTGAATCGTCAGAAGCTGAAGTGCAAGCAGAGACAAGCAAAGAAGCTGAACCAGTGGCAGAATCCAGTGGTTCCGGGCGGGAATTACCTGACGATATTGATGAAGATATTATCGATATATTTATTGAAGAGGCCGAAGAAGTGCTGGAAGAGATTCAGGATAATCTTCCTCGCTGGAAAGAAAATTATGACGATCAGGATTCCCTGGCAAATATCAGGCGATCATTCCATACCTTGAAGGGTAGTGGGCGACTGGTTGGCGCACTCTCAATAGGAGAGTTCTCCTGGGCAATAGAAGGGATGTTGAACAAGGTTATTAATGGGGCATTACAGCCATCCTTAAGTATTGTCAGTATTCTTGATGATTCCGTGTCTGCCTTGCCAGCACTGATTAGTGAATTAAAAGGTGAAGGCCCGGCTAATATTGATACACAGTCATTTGCGGATCGTGTCGAAAATGAGATTAATGGCAATAAAGATGAAGCCAAAGAAGCAGAAGAGATTCTTATTGCTGAGGCAGAACAATCTGTTGATCAGGAACCGCCGAGTCAGGTAGAAATAATACGTGTAATGGACCCTGTTCTATTTGATATCTTCAATAAAGAATCAGCAGGGCACATTGAATCTATTAACGAATATATAAATACTGCAGCAGAAAGAGAAGAAAGCTTTGTTACCGAAGATCTGACGCGAGCCTTACATACCTTGCATGGCAGCGCCCGCATGGCAGGTGCAGATGACATTGCCGAGGTCGCAGGGGCATATGAAAAATATGCAAAAATACTGCACGAAAATGAATCTGTAGTGAATGAGGAAAGCTGCTCGTTTTTGTCTGAACTAGTTAATGTTATTACCGAGATGTTAGGGTTGATTAACAAGTCAGGTGACCCAGAATTAGATGCGGATGGCCTTGTTGAAAAAATTAATGCATTACATGCTGTTGAAGAAAGCAAGCAGGAAGAGCGTCTGCGTACAGAACAGAATGAAGCAAATCGTATAAGTGAGCAAACACCAGGGACTGCTGATCAATCCTCTGCCGATGAAGATGAAGATGACTATGATCAGGAAATCATAGAGGTGTTCCTGGAAGAAGGTACTGAGTTACTTGATTCCAGTGAAATAATTCTGCAAAAACTTATTGATAACCCTGCGGATGAAGAAGCTATTATTGAACTGCAACGTGAGCTGCATACCCTTAAAGGCGGTGCGCTCATGTCAGGTATAGCAGAGATTGGTGATTTAAGTCATGCCGTAGAATCTGTTTTAACTGCGGTAGTAGAAGACGGCTTACAGGTTTCGGGTAACATGATAGATGTTATGCATCAGTCGGTTGACCGTTTGATTCGATTGCTTGAAGGAACTAAAAACAAACAGTCGCTTGAAATGCCCAATGATTTGATAGCAGATCTGAAAATGTTGCTTGAAGTTGATGTTGACCAACCTGAAGAGGTTGAAGAAATTGAAGTAATACCCGATACAGACACCAGCCTGGTAGAAGATTCGGCCGAAATTATTAACTTCCCGGTTGCGGAAGAACGGCTAGTAGAAGAAATTGAAGTAGAAGAACCTGAATCGACAGACAAGGGCAAGCGTAAGAAACCTTATATCGAGCTTGAGCCTCCCTTGGTAATCCCGCCGCCGATACCTGCGCCGGTACAAGTTTCCAAAGAAGCAGCAGCACAGACTACGGGCGGAGAAATGGTACGCGTTCGATCTGATTTGCTTGATAATCTGGTGAACTATGCGGGAGAAGTCAGTATTTATCGCTCACGAATGGAGCAACAGATAAATGCCTTTGGTTACAACCTGGTTGAAATGGATCAGACTGTCCATCGTTTGCGCGAACAGTTACGTAAACTTGAGATAGAAACTGAAGCACAGGTTTTGTTTCGCTACGAGCAGGAAATGGAAAACAACGAGAAATTCGATCCATTGGAAATGGATAGATATTCGACAATGCAGCAACTCTCTCGCGCCTTGATGGAAACCACTGCCGATATCGGTAGTATCCAGGGGTTACTGGATGGATTAGTTCGTGAGTCAGAAACATTGATGATCCAGCAAGCCCGGGTGAATACAGATTTGCAAGAAGGGCTCATGCGCACGCGTATGGTTTCATTCTCCGGATTGATTCCACGTTTACAACGCATTATGCGCCAGACCTGTAAAGAACTTAACAAGAAAGCCAACTTGAAAGTGGTAGGCGAAGGCGGCGAACTGGATAGAAATGTCCTTGAAAGAATTACAGCCCCTCTGGAGCACATGTTACGTAATTCGATGGCTCATGGCATTGAATCTCCAAAAGACAGAAAGACGGCGGGTAAATCCGATAGCGGCACGATAACCTTGTCTGTTGCACGAGAAGGATCAGAGATTGTCCTTACCCTGGATGATGATGGAGCCGGGATGGATCTCGACGCTATTAGAGCAAAGGCGAAAGAGCGAGGATTGCTGGAAGAAAATAGCAAGCTGAGTGATAACGATATCATGCAGTTTGTGCTTGAATCCGGTTTCAGTACAGCAGATGAAGTGACACAGCTTTCTGGTCGTGGCGTAGGCATGGATGTCGTTAATAGTGAAATTAAACAGTTGGGTGGTTCACTTAATATTTCTTCCGAAACAGGGAAGGGTGCCCGGTTTGTTATTCGTTTACCTTTAACATTGGCAATGAATCACGCCTTATTGGTAAAAGTTGCAGACGAAACCTATGCCATACCACTAACCAGTGTGGAAGGCATTGTTCGCATGACTTACAAAGAACTGGAAAATTACAATAACGATCCTGATAGTGTCTACTCCTATGCTGACAGTACATATGATGTACGAAGTCTGGGTAAAATTTTACATGCAAATTATTCCGGTTTTGTAGAATCGGAAGGTGTGTCACCTGTTTTACTAGTACGCTCAGGTGACCATAAAATGGCCCTTCAGGTTGATGCATTACTGGGTAGTAGAGAAGTCGTTGTTAAATCAGTTGGCCCACAATTAAGTACATTGAGGGGCGTGTCCGGTGCCACTATTCTGGGTGATGGCCGCGTAGTGTTAATACTTGATATGAGTTCTATTATTCGCTTGAGTGCAGCAATGAGACTGACAGAAACTGTCGTAGCCATTGATGATAAGGTCGATAGCAAAATCAACGTTATGGTCGTTGATGACTCTATTACTGTACGTAAAGTTACAACGCGCTTGCTGGAACGTAATGATATGAACGTAATTACAGCGAAGGACGG
>JAADHQ010000047.1 GCA_013151795.1 Gammaproteobacteria bacterium
CATAACGTTAATTTATACAAAGGTAAGAAACGTCGAAAAATGCGGCACAAGGAACAGAAGGATCACAGTATGTGTGGCACTTGCCATAATGCACATAATGGCAAAGGTCCCTACATAATGTCACGTAGCCAGGAGGACAGAAAGGCAAATCAAACAGCGATAAATGCACTGTGTATAGACTGTCACCGAAAAGGTGGATCGGCATCAAATTCAAAAACTGGCAAACATAGCCATCCAGTTGGTGTTCAACTAAATGATGCAATGAGCAAGTCAAAATTACCCTTATTTAATAAAGCTGGTGAGCGTGTAAAAGCAGGCACTGACGGGTTACTCGATTGTGTAACCTGCCATAATGTTCATCAATGGGATGCAAGTAACCGGTTTAATAAACACGGTAAAAATATAAAACGTTCAGGTAATGGTAGTAATAGTTTTTTACGGATAAAAGCCAGCGGGTCTTCTTCATTATGTGTTAACTGCCATAAAAATGAGGCGCGTGTTTTAGGTACCGACCATGACATGCGAGTGACGGCGAAAAATTCGAGAAACAGAAAAAAACAGAAAGTTAATCAATCAGGAGTTTGTGGACAATGTCACAGTGCACATAACTCAAGTGTATCGGCTACATTATGGGCAAGAAGTTTGGGTGAAGCGGATAATAAACAGGAAGCATTTTGCCGAAGTTGTCATAACAGTAATGGAATTGCAAAGAAAAACCCCGTGGGGAAAGCCACTCACCCGCCAGAGGTACTGGTATGGTCGTCTACAGTGCGCGCCATGTCAGGTCGAAACCAGGGTGCAGATATGCCTGTTTATACAAAGAACGGGCATAAACATGATGTGGGTATGATTACGTGCACCACCTGCCATGACCCGCATACATGGCAGGCATCAAATAAAAAGAAAGGTTCCGGCAAGCCTGTTGAAGGTAGTGTTATTAATAGTTTCCTTCGTGCAGAGAGTACACGTAAAACAGTTTGTTCAGATTGTCACGGGTTGGATGCTATTTTCCGATATCAGTATTTTCATGCTGAAACATCGAGAAAAGAACATCCATTGTTTAGATAATTAATTATCCAGGTTTGTCTTTAGCTAAAGGAACAGGCTATGAATTATAGTAAACTGAAAACGATTATTTTATTATTAGTAACCGTAATTTTACATTCCGGTTTTGTACTGGCAAATTCACGTAATGATCGAACATATGTTTTCGGGGTTGTTCCTCAATTTGACCAAATTCGCATTATTAATATATGGAATCCTGTGTTAAAGGCGCTGTCAAAACACACCGGGTTCAAATTTATCTTGAAAACATCGAATGATATAACAGATTTTGAGAAGCAGTATATACATGGAGATTTTGATTTTGCCTTTATGAATCCGTATTTTGTCCTGAAAGCAGCTGATCAGGGTTACATTCCACTTGTACGTGATGTTGATATTGATTTGCAGGGGATAGTGGTCGTTAAGAAAAATAGTACGATATATGATGTTGAGGAATTATCCGGGACAGAAGTAGGGTTTCCTTCCCCTAATTCATTAGGTGCCTCTTTGATGTTGAGAGCTGACTTTAAAAATAAATTTAAAGTGTCCGTATTACCTGTTTATTTAAAGACACACAGTGCTGTTTACAGGGCCGTGTTATCAGGCAAGGTTATGGCTGGCGGTGGTGTGCAAAAAAGTCTGGCTCAGCAATCGTATGAGACTCGAAATGCTTTAAGGGTTATTTATCGTACTCGATTTTTCCCGTCTCATCCGATTATTTCACATCACCGCGTCCCGATAGCGGATAGGGAAAAAGTTATACAGGCGTTACTGGACATTGCTGCAACGAGTAAAGGTATGGAAATGTTGATGAAAATTCCAATGCATCATTTAGGAATTACCTCGGTCAGGGATTATGAGCCAATTGGAACCTGGGGGTTGGAAAAATTTTATAAATATTATTAATAGTAAATGTCGTTTATTTCCCTGAGGGAAATGGATAATTATTAAATTACCCTATCATCTGCAGGGTAAAAACACCTGATACAGGGTGAATATCACTTGAAAAGGCCTCTTTCGCTCCAGTATCTATAATAGATCAGCTCAAAATGTTAAACTTTATATATCTGTAGTACCGGGGCATGTATTATAATAGCCTTATATTTTATAACATATTGTTTTTATTCGCCATTTTTGCCGATGTGTAGAAACTAATGAGTGATATACTAAATAAATTGTCCAGAATTCTGGAGCAGCGTAAACAAGCTGAACCAGATTCGTCCTATGTTGCAAATTTATATAGCAAGGGTCAGGACGCCATTTTAAAGAAAATTGGTGAAGAAGCTACAGAAACGGTAATGGCTGCAAAGGATGGCCAGGCCGATAAAATAATTTATGAAATAGCAGATTTATGGTTTCATACCATGATTCTGTTAGCCAGTCAGAATCTTGGTCCTGATGATGTTTTAAAGGAACTGGATAGGCGATTTGGCATTTCGGGTATTGAAGAGAAAGCTAGTCGTAAAAAAGAAGAAAGATAAATTAGCTGTAATTCATTGTTTAAGAGATAACATTATCTCAAAAGATTGTTTTGGAGAATAGAATTATGGGTCCTAGTATTTGGCAATTATTGATTGTTTTGGTTATTATTTTACTTTTGTTTGGAACCAAGAAGCTGAAAAACCTCGGTTCTGATATTGGTGGTGCCATTAGAGGTTTTAAAAAAGCGGTGAAAGATGGTGATAAAAACAAGGAAGAAACAACAGCCGATTCAAAAATAGAAGAAAATTCGCAATCTAAAATTATTGAAGGCGAAGTCACCTCAAGTGAAAAAGACAAGGATAAAGTCTAGTCATTTTAGCCGTTGTTGCTATTTTCTACGGCGATAAATCTAGACATTCTTTCATTTTATCATGTTTGATATAGGTTTTCAGGAACTGATGCTGGTTATGGTCGTGGCTTTATTAGTCATCGGCCCCGAACGCATGCCTGGAGTTGCTCGCAAGGCAGGCTTGTGGTTTGGTAAGGCTCGCCGTTTTATTGGTTCTGTTAAAGATGATATTGATCGTGAATTTGCATCAGATGAATTAAAACGAATCATACAAGAACAAAAAGATTCAATTGGTGTCCATGAAATTATCGAAGATACCAAAGAAGCAATAGAAGATGCAAAGCAGGAATATATGTTAAAGAATGCAGATTCTATTAAGCAAGAAGTTAAGTCACTGGAAACATCTGTAGACAATATCGATAAAAATGACAAATCCGGAAAATAATACGCCTGAAGAAGAGATGACATTTGTTCATCATCTTATCGAATTACGCGACCGATTATTGCGTATGGTGCTTAGTGTCATTGTTATTTTTGTGGCACTGTTTTATTTTGCCAATGATTTGTATTCTTACCTGGCAGGCCCCTTGCTGAAATACATGCCCGAAGGCAGTCAAATGATCGCGATTGATGTCGCATCACCTTTTCTGACACCCTTTAAATTAACCATGTATACATCCATCTTTTTGGCGATACCCTATATTCTTTATCAGCTCTGGCATTTTGTAGCGCCCGGTTTGTATGAGCACGAAAGGAAAATGGCGTCACCATTGATCGTCGCAAGCTCCTGTTTATTTTATACCGGCATGGCATTTGCGTATTACGTTGTATTTCCACTGGTATTTGGTTTCCTGACCGGGACAGCCCCTGAAGGTGTCTCCGTGATGACTGATATCACACGTTACCTGGATTTTGTTATTACGATATTTTTTGCTTTTGGGATAGCCTTTCAGGTCCCAATCGCGACGATTCTGGTTGTGTGGACAGGTATGTCAACCCCTGAAAAACTTGTTACTAAACGCCCCTTCATTGTAGTTGGTGCATTTGTTATTGGGATGTTATTGACCCCACCTGATTTTATTTCTCAAACCTTGTTAGCTGTTCCAATGTGGATTTTATTTGAGCTCGGGATACTCTTTTCGCGTTTTTATATACCAAAACGAAATAAAGAAGAGGATGAAAACGAGGAAGAAGAGGAAGAAGAGGAAGAGAATAGCATTTATAATAGTGAAGCTGCAGTTGCTGGTACAGCAGGTTCTGGCAGTGTTTCTGATGATGCAAAGGATGATGCAAAGGATGATGCAAAGGATGACGCCGAGGATTCAAATGACTCGGGTCATCAGGAATATGAACCCGATGATGACTACAGGCCACTAACAGACGAAGAAATGGATGAAGAGATTGATCGTATCGATGCGGAAATGGATGCGATGATGGATGAAGAGGATGATTCGTCAGAACCTGATAATAAAGACGATAAGTCCTGATCCTGTTAAGAAAATATTTCCAGTTATCAAGAGCTTGAATGAGAGGCTATTCTATTTAAAGATAGCCGGCATTTGATATGATTGCTGATATTCGAGATTATAGTTGGCCGTATTCACCTTTCCTGATTTAACAAATGATTAATAGCGTTTAAAGCTAAATATAGTGGAATTTTCCCCCTTTATTTCTGTCATAGTAAATATCAATAATAATTACGAGTTTACTATGAAACTTATAAAAAACATCATTGCTGCCTTGAGCTTGTTACTTGTGTTTAGTTATACAGTACAAGCAGAAAATGAGCTAAAAAACCATCCATCACCTTATCTTGCAATGCATGGAAAAGACCCGGTTAATTGGCAGCGCTGGGATAACTCGATCTTTGAGCGTGCTAAAAAAGAAAACAAACTCGTGTTCGTATCAATTGGTTATTTTGCTTGTCATTGGTGCCATGTGATGCAGCGGGAATCTTACAGAAACCCTGAAATCGCAAAAATAATGAATAAAGAGTTTATTTCTGTAAAGGTAGACAGAGAATTACGTCCGGCACTGGATGCGAGGTTAATACAGTTTGTGGAAAAAACACGTGGTTATGCAGGGTGGCCTCTTAATGTATTTATAACCCCGGATGGCTACCCTTTAATTGGTATTGTTTACTTGCCGCCCGCTGATTTTAAATCCTTGTTGTTGAATGTGGCTGAAACGTGGAAAACTGATCCGGATGGTATGAATGTAATTGCCGAGGCAGCAGCTGAGGTTATGCAGAAAATAGAGCCGTCACAAGGATCTTCTTTAAATAAAAAAGATGTTAATTATTATCAGGATTTATACAAGGATCTTGCGCTGCAAAATGCTGATTATTTACAGGGTGGTTTTGGAGAGCAAAGCAAGTTTCCATTAGCACCTCAATTAAGTTTATTGCTGCAATTGTATGAAAAAAACCAGGATAAATCATTAGGAGAATTTTTACAGTTAACATTCGATAGCATGTCTTCACTGGGTTTGTATGATCAGTTAAGAGGCGGTTTCTTTCGTTATGTAGTCGATCCAAACTGGCAGATCCCTCATTTTGAAAAAATGCTGTACGATAATACCCAGTTGGTAAGTTTATATCTCAGGGCGGGTGCTGTTTTTAAAAATAAGCGATATGTTCAAACGGCAATGGAGAGTATGGATTTTTTAATTAATGAATTTACGGATGAGACTGGCGGTATGATTAGCAGCTTCTCAGCAATTGATAGTAATAATGTTGAAGGTGGCTATTATTTATGGAGTAATGACGAACTTGAAAAAACATTAACCAGTCAGGAATATAAAGTTATTAAATTATACTGGGGCATAAAACATGCGCCTGAACTATCAGCAGGGTATCATTTGCGAATAGATGAAACGATTTCAAACATATCTGTGAAATCAGGCATTAGCAATAAAGAGGTTGTCCAGGTTATACAATCGGCTAAAAGTAAATTAAAAAAACAACAGTTGAATAGAAAATTACCAAAGGATGATAAGGTTCTCGCGGCATGGAATGGCCTTGCGTTATCTGCGCTGGTTAAGGCGGCCGAGCATAATAAGAAATATGAGCTCGAAGCAAAAAAAATACAGTCATTATTGCTAACAAAATTCTGGGATGGCCAATCCTTGAAAAGAGCGCAGGCCAAGGGTGTATTTTTGGGTAATGCGACATTAGAGGATTATGCTTATGTTTCAGATGGTTTAATGGACTGGGTTATTTATTCAAAAAATAAAAAATTACTGCAACCAGTTCGTGAAATTATTGATCAGGCATGGAAGCGATTTTATTCGGATGATGGCTGGTTACTAGCCGAAGGAATGATACCGGGTATTTCAGCCAGAGAGGCGATAATAGCGGATGGTCCTATGCCTTCACCTTCAGCTATATTAATAAAGGCAAGTATAAAGTTAGCGAATTTATTGAAGGATAAACAGTTGTCAAGAAAAGCAATCAGCGCATTAAATCGAGGACACAAAATACTGAAAACAGACAGTTTCTGGTACGCTACACATATCGGGGTAATGTCAGAAGTTATAGAGTAGGTTTATTCCAGTAATTGTTGCATCGCTTCGATATTGCGGCTTTCTATATCAGGCATTGCAATTAATTTGAATTTAAAGACATTGAGTGATTTTGTGCTGATTACCGGTTCTGTTAATTCTACGTAGTTAAGAGTCCCCCCTACATTCACCACCAATTCTGTATTGGTATGATAGATTGCTGCAGGAAGTATTAATTTAGCATCCTCATGTTTCAGGTTATTCATATCTATTAACAGGCTGCGCATGTACTCTCCGCCCTTGCCTATGCCGCTTACGGCTCTGGTGGCAACAGGCTTGCATGTATCTGATATAACCATAATACCCAGTTCAATGGTATTATTATCATTGGCATGTAACCAGCGAATGGTACCGAGCACCCATGTTTCATTGTCACGATAAGACATCAGTTCACCGACACGTACAGGTAAGCAACGGTCGGCCTGACAAAAAAGAGATAAGCCTGCACGGCTCTGGTTTTTAATTTCCCATGATGACAGATTATGCTTTTCATTTTGTTCAGGTGCCTGACTGATTTCATCATGTTCACGACTGCTCTTGGCGGAGTAAATCTTCTCCCATGTATCAAGCGCACTACCTTCAGTATCAAAGTTAGATGATCTTGGCTGATCTATGCCGGCATCAAGGCGTTGTTCAGCTTCATCAGATTTCCACGGTTCGTATTCTTTGGGTATAAGTCCAAGCCCTGTCCCGGGAGATTCAAGTATGTCACTGGCGTAATTACTTATTTCGTCAATTTCCGGTTTGAAAGGTTGTTTATTACTTACATGGTAATGAGTTGTACTTAATCCAATAATGACATCCTTGTGGCCAAGTGTGACTTCGCGTGCTTCCAGGCGTTCACGACTACGTGACCAACTATCATATATACGAAGTAGAAGGTCATGTTTAAGGCGAATCCCGAGGCTTGATTGGTTGGAACTGATTTTTTTCGAGATTTCATTATCCAGTTTGACTATGTGAGATCCCAGTGCATCAACCAGTCTATTCATATTTAAAACACGTGGGTCGAACAGATTTATTTTTCGATTAGCGGATAAGAATACAGGCGAATGATCAGATTTAAGATCTATAGCAAAGCCGGTTTCCAATACCTCATTTTTCGGATATGGTTTTATTAACAGGCCCTGAGATAGTTTAGACAGCATTTTAAAAACAGTAAATGCTTCATCCTGCATTAAATGATATGGGTTGGCTAAAGCAAGTAGTATTGAGCGTTTATAACTAATGGCAATTGTTTCTGTCAGGCTGTCCGGGTTTAAAGGTATGAGTGTATCGAAAAACCCCTGTTCATCAGCCATTTTAAATAAAGGGTGCATTTCACGCCATGTGTTAATCGGGACAGGTCTGTATACGATATAACATTCCAGCATAATATAAGAAAGCTGCTGTATTGTGTGATATACAGAATAGATAATTATTTTTTCGTTGTTTGCGGAAATATTGTTGATTTCAGTATCATTAATTATAGATTTGTAGCCAATACACATTAGTGTGTTCAGCATAATACTGCTGTTATAAAAGTGCGTATTTTTATCAGATAGGGGTAGGGTGGCGTGTGAATATTTATTGCGTAGTGATATAACCAGATTAGTACAAGTGGGTCGTAATAACTCCATTGCCTTGAAGCGGTCGGAGTAAGCAAGTTTACACTGATTAAGTTTGGCTAAATACCCACCGAGAAGACGTATACTATGCTCAGGATTAACCAATGGAAGCTTGTCCAGCCATTGAGCAATATTTGCAGGTTTTGGTTTTGGGTCGAGCTCGGCTGCATCCCTGTTTTGCTCGGGTATATTGAAATCAAGTTCATCCATACAGATCTTATAATAACTATTTGAATGCTATAAGAATAGTGCTGATTAGAGGTTTTTACAAACGGTAATTATGTTTTGTCCAGTGCAAGACGAGAATGCAGTGCACGATAACTTACAGGAATGAGGTAAAGGCTGATAATTAATGAAAAACTCAAGCCGCCAATAATCGTGATTGCAAGAGGCTGAAGCATTTCTGAACCCTCTCCATAGCCAATAGCTAATGGAGTAAGGCCGATAATCGTCGTTAGTGATGTCATTAGAATAGGTCGTAATCTGAGTTTTGCGGCTTCAGCGATTGACTTGTCAAGGCTCATGCCCTTGTGGCGTAAGATTTCAATATACTCAACCATCACAATCGCGTTATTAACGACAATGCCAGCGAGCATAATCATGCCTAACCAGAGCGGCATGGATAAAGGCAGCTCGGCCCAGTTGATTGCGATAGCGACGCCAATGGCGGAAAAAGGTACGCTGCATAAAATGATTAACGGGTTGATCAGTGATTCATATTGAACAGCCATGACAACCAGTACAAGAAACAAAGCAATAGCAAGTAATTTCCAGACTGTATTCTGGCTTGCTTTAAGTGTTTTAGATATGCCTGCATCATATAATTGATAACCATCAGGCATATTAATTTCAGAGAGGGCGCTTTGTGCATTTGTTAATACACTGCCCGCGACGTAGCCTTCTGCAATGCTTGCATTTATTTCAATAATCCGGCGCTGACTATCACGTAATATTTTTGCAGGGGTTTCAATTAATTCGATACTTGCTATATCACCCAGGTAAACAGGAGCATTAGTATTCTTAACTTTCCCTAAAAGTAGCGATTCAAGGTTGCTGAGATTGGAGGTATCAATGTCAGGTAGCTTAACCCTGATGTTATAGGCGCGGTCGCCATCAATATAATCACTTACCACCAGGCCACTGATAGCCGTTTTGATGATTCGACTGATTTGTTCAGTTGTCAGGCCTGTGTTTATGGCTCGCTCACGATCAATTTTTATAGAGAGCTCCTGACTGGTTTCTTCTGACGAATGGGTAATGTTGCGTATGCCTTTAACGGATTTTAATATGCGAACAATGTTGTCGCCAATTTTATCCAGCGTGTCGAGGTCTTGCCCGCTTACCCTTAGGCTAATATCATCATTGCCGCCATGGAATCGTGCACCGGGTATGCCAAGTTTGTAGACCCTTACACGCACACCGGGTGTTTTATTTTTTTGTAAGCGCTGGTTTAGTTTAGTGATCCATTCATCACTTCCGAGTTGGCGGTATTTTTTTTGTTTTAGTTGAATATCAATTCGGCCGTAGTGGCGGGCTTCAATTTCAGTACGCCCGAAAATAAAGCCGCCCGCTATTGTGAAAACGGTATCAATATCAGGCATATCTTTTAACATTTTTTCGATGTTGAGAATAGCCTGGTCAGTTACATTAAGTTTCACGCCCGGGTCTGCCTTGATGCGAATACCAATGCGCCCATCATCTGTTTTAGGTAAAAATACCTGGGAATCACTATTGAATGAAGGTGTGCTTACAGCTCCGGCGATAATCAGGCTCAGAAAAAATATAAATTTTAATGAACGATTGACCAGAATAACCTTGATGCTTCTTTTGTAAGCGAGTTGAAGTTTGGTAATTAATTTATCAATACTGCTCATTGAAGCAGAACTATCCGGTTGCGGTAACCGTGTGGCAAGTGCAGGCACCAATGTAAGTGCAACAATCATTGATGTTATGATTGCAGCCGTAATGGTGAAAATAAGTTCGTGAAAGAAAAGCCCTACCAGTCCACTAATAAACAAAAAAGGTACAATGGCTGCAAGGTTCGTGCTGGTAGATGCAACGATAGCGCTGTTAACCTCTTGTGCCGCATGCATGCCGGCATCAAAGCTGTTCTCACCTTCTTTCTGGTGTCGATAGATATTTTCAAGCATAACAATAGTACTATCAACCAGCATGCCAACACCCACGGCAAGCCCGCCAAGGGTCATGATATTTAATGTTAAGCCACCGAGATCCATGAGCAGAAAAGTCGCTGTAATGGCTATTGGTATTGCACTGCCTATAATTAACGTGCGCATCAGGTTGCCAAGAAACAGGTAAACAACAATCATGGCCAGAAGTGCTCCTGATATTGTGGCAATGGCAGCACTGTTAAGAGAGTGGCGAATATAAACGGATTGATCACCAACGATGTTAACCCGTATGTCATCAGGTAAAACACGTTGAGCCTGTAATTCACTTAATCGTTGTTTGATCGTATCCACTACGCTGACAGTGTTGGCATTAGGCTGTTTTTGTATAGAAACCTTGATGCCGCTGATGCCATTGAGACGTATTCGTAATTTTTCATCTTCGTTAGTATCAAGAATAGTGGCTATATCTTTCAAATAAATGTATTCATCATCACGCAAGGAAATGGGTAAATTACCAATATCTTCAATTGACCCGAGACGTGCAGAGATTCTGCCGCTTAGCTCACGCCGTTCAAGTTTTATTCTGCCCGCAGATTGCTCCTGATTACCTTTTTTGATGGCATCAATAATATCATCGGTGGTTAATCCAAGCCCGGCCAAACGTTGCTGGTCAGGTAAAACACGTATTTCTCTTATTAATCCACCGCCAACTTCGGCTGCTGCAACACCAGGGAGATTGATAAACCATTTTGAAAACACTTCGTCCACCCAGTCGCGAAGTGCAATGGAATCTCGTGTTGATGAGCTGATAATATATTCTGCGACCGGGCGTTGAGATGGGTCACGTTTATAAATAATGGGTTGCTCTATGCCTTCGGGGAGGAAACGTTTGGCACGATCGAGTCGTGTACTGGCATCGCGTAGTGCGATATCTATATCCTTTCCATACTGGAAAGAAAGATTAACGCGGCTGCGTCCTTCAGCACTGGTGGATTCAATACTGATAACATCCTCTGTGATAGCCAGTTGTTCTTCAAGCTGACGAGTGACCTGGTCTTCCATGATTTTGGCAGGCACACCCGGGTTGCTGATGCTTACACGGATATCGGGATAAATAATATTGGGTAATAAATTAACGGGTAGTCTGTCGAGCGAGAATAATCCTAATACCATAATAGCTAACGTGATCATGATAATGCCAACGGGATGGCGTATAGACCACGCTGCAATACCACCAGTCGCTGTCGTTATTAATTTTTGTGTTGAAGGTTGTGCCATGTTTTTCGATGAAAGCCTAGCGATCAGGTTTGTTGCCGGGGGGTTGCCCCGTCGCTACTTTTTTTCCTTCACGTAAACCCAGGAATCCTTTTGTGATAACGGCAGTATTTTCTTTTAATCCGTCAGAGATACTGATCAGGTTGCCATGGCGGACACCCGTGCGGACATAATTTTTAGTAGCAAGCTGGTTTTTTATTATGTACACATACTCACCCTGGTTATCCCTGCGAATGGCGGTAAACGGAACGACAAGATAGGGTTTTGCTGGCGGCGATAACGTAACACGAGTCAGTGATCCAACTCTTGCAGCATCGGGTATTTTTTCAAATGCTACTTCAATTATTCCAAGACGCGTATTCGGATTGATTGTAGGGTAAATGCGTTTAATAACTCCGTTATATTTTTTATTCCCCAGGGCATCTATCTTGATAGTAGCAGGGCCGCCTTGTTTGAGTGATGTGATAAGGAGTTCAGAAACCTTGACCCGGACAACAATAGATTGTCGATCGATGACCGTTATTAAATGGGTGTAACGTGGGGCAATATCACCCGGTTCAATCAAACGTTCGCTGACCGTACCATCAAAAGGGGCGTTGATGGTAGTATAGCGAAGCCGTGTACGCAGTAATGCTTCCTCAGCAATAGCAACTTTTAACGCAGTTGCTGTGCGTGCTTTTTCATCTTCGGCCGCCAGGCGTTTTTTTACCAGGCTGCGAATACGTTTCATATCTTGTTTTGCCTGTTCACGTGTTGCTACAGCCTTGTCAAGCTGGGCCTTCAGCAAAGATCCATCAATGTTGATCAATACGTCATTTTTTTTGAATGTATCGCCGGGATAAAATCGGTTAGATGTGATTTCCCCTTCTTCCTGATTAAATATTTTCACTTTGCGTAATACTGTTAATGTTCCCGTGCGGGTACTTGGGGTGCTTAGTGTTTTAAGCACGCTGTTTGTTACAGCGACTAAATGTACACGAGCTTCGCGGCTGGGCTTTTTCTGTTCGTCTGTTGTATCCGTGCATGCAGATAACATCAAAGATGTAATGAATATGATTAATATTGTATTGAGAGAGCGTGCGTTTACCATATCCATAATTTATATATCTAAGGCCGGGTTTAACTCAGTATATAGTATCTATTCTTATAAGTTAATGAAATATAGGCCATAATAGCCTACTAAAAGGCAGGTGTATAAACGTTAGTCGGGCAATTTTGCAGTTTGTGTGCCGCCAGTATGAATAGCCAGCAGACGGCTTCCTTCTTTAAAATGTGAGGCCTTGATTAACTGGTACAGCCCGAACATCATTTTGCCAGTGTAGATGTAATCAAGATCAATGTTATGTGAAATTTTAAACCACCGTATAAAATCAAGCAGCTCGGTATTTGTTTTGGCATAACCACCAAAGTGATAGTCGGCATTGATGTTCCAGTTAATGCCCTTGCTTATCTTTTTACTTACAAGTGAACTAATTTTATTGCTCATGTAGCTATCAGCATCAAGAATCTGAAAACCGGTTATTTGAGTATTTTTTTTATTTTGCCTGAAAGCACCCTCAATAATTCCTGCCAATGTGCCTCCCGTTCCGCAAGCACAGGCAATGAGGTCATATTCTTCATCAAGATCATCCATGATTTCTGCTGCGCCATTTACTGCCAGCTTGTTACTGCCTCCTTCCGGGATCATAAAAAAATTACCGTAAGATAAGTGAAGTTTTTTAATAAATCCGGCCGATTCTTTTTCTCTGTAATCGGATCGGGAAATAAAAAACAGCTGCATACCATTTTGTTTTGCCTTAAGCAGAACAGGGTTCAGGGGTTTCGATTCGAGTTCATCACCCCTGATGATACCAATCGTCGAGAAATTAAAAATTCTACCAGCCGCCGAAAGTGCAAGAATATGGTTGGAGAAAGCACCCCCAAAACTTAACAGGGTAGTGATATTTTGTTCTTTTGCAGCGAGCAGGTTGTATTTCAGTTTTCTGAGTTTGTTACCCATTATCTCAGGGTGGTTTAAATCTTCTCTTTTTATAAATAATGAAATACCGTGTTCGCGAGTGACGGGGTCAACAAGTGCCTGAACAGGTGCGGTTATGTTATTAAATATTTTCATATGTCTGGTGAGTTTATTATTGCGCGATGAAATACACCTTGGATGAGGCGGTATAAAAAGATATTGATCAGTATGCCAAGGTTATATTTTATAATCCATAAGCTAATTGAAAACACC
This sequence comes from Gammaproteobacteria bacterium, assembly GCA_013151795.1. Taxonomy (GTDB): domain Bacteria; phylum Pseudomonadota; class Gammaproteobacteria; order JAADHQ01; family JAADHQ01; genus JAADHQ01. The sequence goes on from JAADHQ010000047.1 coordinate 13,621, forward strand.
ACGATATTGTTTTACCTGCATGAGTAATGCATTGCTTGATTGCCAGGAGCCTGTTTATGATTATATAGAAAAACAATAAGCAGGAGCGGCATTCAGCCGCGAATAGTCGCTACATACTCCCATGTGCTCAGGGGATTTAGTTGCGAGATATTCTGTTTAGACGTCGCTACGCATTTCCCTGTGCTCTCGCGACATAAGCACGTCATGGGTGTTTCCTCATAAAGGCTTATTGCTTTGGAAATTTAGCTGCAGGATATCCTGTTAGACGTCGCTACGCACATCCTTGTGCTCTCGCGACATAAGCACATCATGATGGTGTTTCCTCATAAAGATTTATTTTTTTGGGAATTTAGCTGCAAGATATCCTGTTAGACGTCGCTACGCACATCCTTGTGCTCTCGCGACATAAGCACATCCATGGGTGTTTCCTCATAAAGATTTATTTTTTTGGGGATTTAGCTGCAGGATATCCTGTTAGACGTCGCTACGCACATCCTTGTGCTCTCACGACATAAGCACATCCTTGTGCAAAATCGCGGCTGAATGCCGCTCCTACTTTTGAAAATAGATCGTAAGGTTTATTATTATCTGTGTGATCAAAAACCCCTGTTCCGCGTTATGAGTAACTGCCTTGATGATGGATATTAAAAGTTCTCAGTACATAGTTTAATGCGCGATTATTTGCAGCCTGTACAACAGCATCAAAAATATCCCTGTCATTCCAGCCTGCCTCTTTTGCAAGATTGATATCATCATGACCAATGCTGTCAGGTGTGTCGACCGACTTTAATGCCAGCAGCAATAAAACCTTTTCATTGTCTTTTAGTGGTGCTAGCGATGGGTTGTCACGCGAGGCACGTACCGTATTAACATCAACGCCCAGGTTCGTCATGAAACCTTCATTCATGTCGATACAAAACTGACACTTTGCTTTTGATGAAACCAGATAACGGATCATCGTTGTGAGTTCCGCGGACAGATTACTGGCTTGTGAAAAATAACCGATATTACCTACAAATGTCTGTAGCAGGGGTGGGCTTATCGAATACAGCTTGAGTGCGTCGGGTACAAAACCGATATGCGTCATGATCCCTTCAAATATCTCATTAACCATGTCCATATCGCCGGATGGAACGGAAGGGGTTATTAATGGTGTTACTGCTGTCTGGTTCATTGTGGTGCTCCTTTTATTACATTATAGTAGACCGGTCGGTCTGTTGTCAGGCCAAAAAAAAGCCGTCTGATTATCAAAGCCCGGATCATGATCAGGGGTAGATTCTAATTTGTTTAATGGCAGGCCCCAGCTCTTTCAGAAGCTCTGCATCGTTACGGGTTTTCGCCATGAGTATAATGCCTTCGAGATAGGCAAACATGGCACTGGCGGTTGCTTCAACATTAATGCCTTTAACTTCAGGGTCGTTAGCATCAACAGCTCGTTGCAAGGCATCCGCTATGTTTGCCTGGGTGCGTTTGAATATATGGTCGATCTTTTTTCGTATAGCTTCATCCTGACTGGCCAGCTCGATTGCGATATTGCCAAAAGGGCAGCCCAGAACATGTCCGCTGGATTCCTTCATCATTTTTTGAAAATGATAGATCTGTTCTACCAATGCGTTAATTTCTTCCAGTGGCTTATTACTACCAGTAAAGGCTACTTTAATGATGCCATCCTTGAACCTGAAAAAATTCTTTTCCAGTACCGTCAGTACAAGCTCCTGCTTGCTTTTAAAGTAATGATAAAAACTGCCTTTGGTAACACCGGCATGCTCACAGATAGCAGCAACGCCTACTTCGGCGTAGCTCTGCGCATGAATTAATTGAAATGCAGATTCAATAATGCGTTCTTCTGTGGAATT
>JAADHQ010000051.1 GCA_013151795.1 Gammaproteobacteria bacterium
TTATGTCGCGAGAGCACACGGAAGTGCGTAGCGACGTCTAACAGGATATCGTGCAGCTAAATTTTCAGCGTGATAATGAGCAACGAGAATGGCTTAATTTACTTGCTAGCCATTTAACTATAGTGATACCTGCATGTGATAATTGTTATATGAGTATCATTTACTGCATATACTAATCTATGTGTATCATCAATTCTTCGAGACCAAAAACCTGATAGATTTTCTTTTAATCGCTCTGGTTTGCCTATACCTTCGAAAGGTGAGCGGATAATATTTTCGATTAGTTTATTAATTCGTTTTAAAGTTTTTTTATCCTGGCTTTGCCAGTATATATAATCAGACCAGCCAGCCTCAGTCCATGATAAATTGCTACTCATCCAGTAAATCTCTTTCCCTGGTTTTACCTTGTTGATATTGTTCTATCGATATTCTTAAGTGTTCCGCATTTGCAGGACTCTTAAGTAAATAGACAGTTTCCATAAGGCTATTGTAGAAATCCAGTGACATTACGACAGCATCTTCGCTGTCGCGACGAGTAATAACTGTGCAATCAGCATCATTAACTACTTGATCTAAAACAGATTTAAGGGAATTTCGAGCCTCCGTAAACGATACAATACGCATTATTACCACTCCTTACATGTTCAATATATGGTACAAGTATAGGGCAATAATCTAACATGTGCAATATATTGGACATGTTTTATGAGGCTGACAGCGTATGTTGCAATCTGGTATCCGGTTTTTAGTGCGATGCTCAGCTGCGCCTTCCATGATATCTAAATGAGCAGGTATCTGTTCTGACAGTATTTAAACATACCTCGCCAGCATTCCCAGTTCCCCTGGCACTTCAGGCACAGATATACGCACCTGATAACCACTGCCTAATGCAGATTCCATCGGCTGGTGATAGAGGTCTTCCATTTTATCAACGGTGAAGGTGTGATTGCCGCTGGTGGTGATGAGTTCGAGTCGATCACCTACCGAAAATTTATTTTTGACCAATACTTCTGCCGACTTTGACTTGGCATCATAGCTTGTGATTTCACCTACGAATTGCTGAACGTTATGCCTGGAAACATTTTCCATGTAGTTCTGGTGGTCCTGTGTGTGGTGGCGCTGATAGAAACCATCGGTGTAACCGCGATTAGCCAGCCCTTCAAGTGCGCCGAGTAATTGTTCATTAAAGGGCTTGCCTGCCTGTGCGTCATTAATAGCCTGTCGATAGAGTTGTGCAGTTCGAGCCACGTAGTAGTGTGATTTTGTACGCCCTTCTATTTTTAATGAGTCAATGCCAATATCGACGAGTCGGTTAATGTGTTCAATTGCACGTAAATCTTTTGAGTTCATAATGTATGTACCAAGCTCGTCTTCCATGATCGGCATCATGTCACCACGACGCTGTCCTTCTTCAAGCAGGTAGACCTGATCCGCCATCGGGTGGCGTTCCAGTTCGCCGCATTGTGACAGGGCGGGCTCAGGATCTTGTTGTTTTATGTGGATGTCACCTGTCGCATCTTCTTCAGCCGGGCTCATGTGGTATTCCCACCGGCAGGCATTGGTGCAGGATCCCTGATTGGGATCACGGTGATTAAAATAACCGGATAACAGGCAGCGACCGGAATATGCGATACATAGTGCACCGTGTACAAAAACCTCAAGTTCCATGTCAGGGCAGCGTTGGCGAATGTCTTCTATTTCATCAAGCGATAATTCACGTGAGAGTATAATGCGACTCACGCCCATGCTTTTCCAGAAATTAACCGATGCGTAATTAAGGGTGTTGGCTTGTACAGATAGATGAACAGGCATGTCGGGCCAGCGTTCCCTTACCATCATAATCAACCCGGGGTCGGCCATGATTAATGCATCTGGCTTCATTTCAATTACGGGTTCGATATCACCCATGTAGGTATCGACTTTTTTATTATGCGGAAGCAGATTACTGGCAACGAATAATTTTTTACCCAGTTGGTGTGCAGTTTTAATTCCCTTGTCGAGATTGTCCAACGTAAAATCATTGTTACGAACACGCAGGCTGTATCGCGGCTGCCCTGCATAGACTGCATCAGCGCCATAGGCAAACGCATAGTGCAAGTTATGCAGTGTTCCTGCGGGCGATAATAATTCTATTTTTTTATTCATTACATCAGGACGATGATTTCATGGCGCAGATGAATTTCTGTAATGCCTGACCGCGGTGGCTGAGTTTGTTTTTGACATCAGCAGGTAATTCAGCAGAAGAACATTTTTCTTCTGGCACATAAAAAACCGGATCGTAACCAAAGCCGTTTTCACCTTGTGGAGTCTGTAAAATACGACCTTCCCATGTACCTTGATTGATTAAAGGTGTGGGGTCGAGGTCATGGCGCATAAAGACTAACAGGCATTGAAAACGTGCTGTACGAGATTCATCGGGTATATCTTTTAACTCGGTTAGTAATTTTTGCAGGTTTTCTTCATCACTTGCCCCAACACCTGAAAAACGTGCCGAGTAAATGCCGGGAGCACCCTTTAATGCATCAACTTCAATGCCTGAGTCATCTGCAATGGCAGGCAGGCCCGTATGCAGAGCTGCATTCCTGGCTTTTAAAATAGCATTTTCTACAAACGTTAATCCGGTTTCCTCAACTTCTTCCACGCCCAGTTCAGCTTGAGGAACGACCTCCCAATTCAGGCCGGAAAGCAGTTCGTTAAATTCACGAACCTTACCTTTGTTGTTACTGGCGAGTACAATTTTTTTCATCATGTCAGTCTAGGTGCCAAGGGCATCTTTTTGATGTTGAATAAGGTCGCTAATGCCTGCTTTTGCATAATCGAGCATGGTATTCAATTCTTCCTGATTGAAAGCGTGCCCTTCGGCAGTTCCTTGCACCTCGATAAATTGCCCCTGTTCATTCATGACAACATTCATATCAGTTTCGGCATTTGAATCTTCAGCGTAATCGAGATCAAGCACCGGGTTATCATTAAAGATGCCAACAGAAACCGATGCAACTTGTCCGGTAAGTGGGCTGGTTTTCAGAAGCTTATTGTCTATCAGGTGGTTGATAGCATCGGCGAGTGCAACATAGGCACCCGTAATAGATGCGGTACGTGTGCCACCATCGGCCTGGATAACATCGCAGTCAATCGCAATGCTGCGTTCGCCCAATACTTTCAGATCAACGACAGCGCGTAGCGCGCGACCAATCAATCGCTGGATTTCCATCGTGCGACCACCCTGTTTACCTCGTGCGGCTTCACGACCCATGCGTGAACCAGTAGAACGTGGCAACATTCCGTATTCTGCCGTGACCCAGCCTTGCCCTTTGCCACGTAAAAATCCGGGGACCCTTTCTTCAACAGAAGCGGTACAGATAACCTTGGTATCACCAAATTCGATGAGCACAGATCCTTCGGCATGTTTAGTGAAGTTGCGTGTGATGCGTATTTCACGCATTTGATCCTGGTTACGTCCGCTGGGTCGCATAGAGTTTGATCCTTTGATATTGGTTTGATTTCAAGAAAAGTGATTATAGCTGAATGAAACAGGAAATGTACGCAGGCCAAGATAATTTATAAGCCAGTGCCTGCAGGGTTATGTCTGTATTTCCCGCGTGTTTTCATTATTGGTGGTGTCGGGTTTGACAACCCTTATACCCATGAGCGTGACATTGTCACTACTTGGGTGGCCGATTCGTTCTGCTTCTTCAGCCATGCGGTTGATTGCATTGTCTATGCTAATGTCGCCCAGTTTATTAATATTTCCAACGTCAAGTGAGCCCCACATGCCATCGCTACAAAGAAGGAATGTATCGTTTTCCTTGAGATCCTTGATTTGCCCGGTTGAAACAGGAGGTGCTTCATTTGGTCCTCCCAGGCAATAGGTAACATAGTTTCGCATTGGGTGCGTCAGCATCTCATCTTCCGAAATGACTTCATTCTGAAAAAGTTCTTCTATGTAAGTATGATCGCGTGTACGGATATTAGTCTGCCCGTCACGCATCATATAGAGTCGGCTATCGCCCAGATGCGCCCAATAAGCATTGTTCTCCTGTATCAGGCAGACAACACATGTTGTGCGGGGGTAATGTGGTGGGCTATCTTTCAGGCCAATGAGAGCAACTTTTCGATGAGCCTCACGCATGGTTACTTCCAGAAATAGTATGGGGTTTTTGACAGGCGTTTGTTGCTGGTTAAAGCTTTCAATAAAGCAGTCCATGGCTTCCTGTGCAGCCAGCTCGCCTCCCTGATGTCCACCCATGCCATCAGCAACGAGAATCAGCAAGCTTTCGCCATTTTCTACTATACAACCTCTATCCTGGTTCATGACACGATTTCCTATACGGCTCGCGCAGCCTCGATCAAATTTAATCATTATTTAGCTCGAGTAACGCCCGGAGTAATTTTTTCCCACAGGCGCTCACTTAAAGATTTATGTTTGTCTTCCAGTGCAGGTAAGGCCTCAAGAAAAGCATCGAGTGTTTGTGGGCGACATTCGGGGTCAACCTCAAGCGCCCAGTCGACGGCTTCCAGCAAGGATTTTGTGTATTGCTTGCGAAAGGCGGTAACTGCGGGCTTTATTGTATCATTATCATGGCGTTCATTGGCAGGGGGGGCGGGTCTTCCATTCATGCAGGCATAAATGGTCGCGCCTAAAGAGTAAATATCTGTCCACGGGCCCATGTAGCCGTTCTTTCTATATTGTTCCAGAGGTGAAAAGCCCTGAGAGGTAATGTGGCCGATTTGGTCCTGGCGACTTAACTGGCGTTGATGTACCGCACCAAAATCGAGCAAGAGAGGGCGGCCACCACTGCGAATATGAATATTACCAGGTTTGATATCAAGGTGAAGATACCCGTGTTCATGAATAATCTTGAGAGCATTAATGATAGGCGGGAATATGGTCAGGATGAGCTTTTCGCTTAATCCACCCTGATGTTTTACAATATACTGTTGAAGTTCTTTACCTGGCTCATAATATAAAGCCATATATACAGTGTTGTTAGCACGGAAAAAGCTACGCACATTGACAATATTGTTATGCTGCAAGGTTGCCAGCGTGCTGGCTTCCTGAAAAAACATCATGCGCCCTTTTTGAAACGCAAGAACAGTAGAGTCATCCCGGGGCATAACTGTCTCGTTCGTGTCTCTTTTGGCTAATCGCGAGGGCATGTATTCTTTTAGGACAAATTCTTTACCTGAGTCAATCTCTTCTGCAAGGTAAACAATACTGAAACCACCGCCACCCAGCGTCTTCTTGATGCGGAAATTATCGAGTATCGTGTTTGCTGGCAGTTGTTTATTCGGGCTTGTCATTTGCGTTTGCTAAACGTATGTTGTCCAATTATTGTGGTTCATGAGGTGCTGGTATTTGATAATATAGCGCCTTGTGTTTGTTTTCATTAGCATTAATAATCTCGGTTATGATTACTATCGGCCAAATAACAGGTAACTTAATATGATCAGAAGCATGACAGGGTTTGCCCGTCAGGACAGTCAGCAGGACTGGGGCAGCCTGATATGGGAGGTTCGCTCACTTAATCATCGTTATCTGGAGGTAAGTGTTCGCTTACCTGAAGAACTGCGTCAACTGGAAGCGGCGGTGCGCGAGAAGGTGAGCCAGATGTTGAATCGTGGAAAAGTTGAATGTAACCTGCGTTTTGTTCGCCTCCCTGGTAGTTTGAGTAATACACGACTCAATCGAGAGCATGCGAATCGTTTTGTCCGCCTGCACTCAGAGGCCGTGGAATTATTGCATGATTCCAGTAGCTTGCGGCCACTGGAGTTACTGAGCTGGCCTGGTGTAGTAGAAGAAATTGAAGAAGACCTGGGTTCAGTTCGTGAACTGGCGCTGACATTATTTAGTGATGCATTGTCAGAACTGGTCGATAATCGCCAGCGTGAGGGCGACAGCCTCAAGTCTATCGTGCAATCGCGCTGCCACAGCATCAATGATATTGTCGCAGAAATGGTCAAGCTTTTACCAGATATTCGACAGCATGCCAGGCAACGTTTGCAGGACCGCTTACAGGAGCTTGATAGTGAATATGATCAGGCAAGATTTGAACAGGAAGTTGTTATACAGTTACATAAAATGGATGTTGATGAAGAGCTGGATCGCTTGCAGACACATATAAAAGAGGTGCTTGATGTGCTGGAACGCGATGAGCCGATTGGCAGACGGCTGGATTTTCTTATGCAGGAGCTCAACCGCGAGGCAAATACATTAGGTTCAAAATCAATATCCATCACATCTACCGCTGCTGCTGTTGACTTGAAAGTGTTGATAGAGCAGATGCGCGAGCAAATACAGAATATAGAATAAAATCAGGTTAAAAGGTAAACAATACAATGAGTAATGGTGTGGTCAGAGGTACGTTATATGTTGTTTCAGCACCCTCTGGTGCTGGGAAAACCAGTTTGGTAAATGCCTTGCTGGAATCGTATTCGGGGATTGTTGTATCCGTTTCTCATGCAACCCGTGACCCGCGTCCGGGGGAAAAGAGTGGTGTGCATTATCATTTTGTCAGTATTGAAGAATTTCAACAGCGCATCGAGAACAATGATTTTCTCGAACATGCACAGGTTTTTGATAACTATTATGGTACATCCAAGCAGGCGGTTGAAGATAAATTACAGCAGGGAGAGGATGTTATCCTTGAAATAGACTGGCAGGGGGCTCGTCTGGTTCGAGACCAACTACCTGATTGTAAAGGTATTTTCATACTTCCTCCGTCAGTGGCAGCACTTGAAGAGCGGCTACGGGGCAGGGGTCAGGATAGTGACGAAATTATTCAGCGCCGTATGCAGGATGCCCGGAGTGAAGCATCTCATTATGATGAGTATGATTATCTGATTATTAATGATGATTTTGACAAAGCCAAACACGAGCTAGGTGCCATATTTGTTGCAAACAGGCTGAATTTAAACCAGCAGAAGCAGCGTCATATTGATTTATTAGGCGAATTATTGGCATAAAGGCCTGATCCCATATAAAATGTTCGCCTGTTGCAGATTGCCTGCTATTTTTGTCTTAAATTTAATTGTGGAGTAAACCATGGCTCGAGTCACGGTAGAAGATTGCCTAAGTAAAGTTGATACACGTTTTCAATTGGTTCTGGTTGCAGCAAAACGCGCACGCCAACTGAGTAATGGCGCAGAGGCCCATCTTGATTGGGAAAATGACAAACCAACCGTCATGGCTTTACGTGAAATCGCAGAGGGTTTTGTTGATGTTTCAATTCTGGATGAAAGCCTGAACAAGCAGGAAGACATCGAAGAAACCTATGAAATCACCGAAGCGCGTATGCAGGAAGTGGTAAACGAACTGACCCAGGCACTGCCCGCAGCAACTATAGCCCCCGCAGCACCCGCAGCACCCGCAGCACCCGCAGCACCCGCAGCACCCGCAGCAGAAGCACAGGCTACTGATGCAGAAAAACCAAAGCCGGAAGAAGGTGCGGCAGAATAATTCTCTTGGCAGTAAGCCCGTATTCTCATTTACGGGACTGACTGCCCATTTCTTATATGACAGCATAAAACGGTTGAAGGCTTGAATGTAAAAACCTTACCAGTTCAGGATGAGATATTTCGAATCAGCCATCTTAGTGATTTGCTGGAGGAATATCTTGAACCTGATCAGGTTCAGGATGTTTACAAGGCCTACCTGTTTGGTGCTGAGGCACATGATGGTCAGCACCGTGTATCAGGTGAGCCATATATAACCCATCCCCTCGCCGTAGCAAAAATCCTCGCTGATATGCGCATGGATTATCAAGGTATTATTGCTGCTATTTTGCATGATGTTATCGAAGATACACCAACAGCAAAAGAACAAATAGAAAAAGAATTTAGTAAGGAAGTTGCTGAACTGGTCGATGGCGTTAGTAAAATCACCTTGATGGATTTTGGCTCCAAGGCAGAAGCACAGGCAGAAAATTTTCGTAAAATGATGCTGGCCATGGTGAAAGATATTCGTGTCATTATGATCAAGCTTGCTGACCGATTACATAACATGCGCACATTAGGTGTTATGCGGCCAGAAAAACGCAGGCGTATTGCGAGAGAAACACTGGAGATATATGCCCCTATTGCCAATCGACTAGGCATGAATAAAGTCAGACTGGAACTGGAAGACCTTGGACTGCAAGCTCATTATCCTCAGCGCTACCGGGTACTGAAAGAAGCGGTTATTAAATCACGTGGCAATCGCAAGGAAATACTGAATACAATTGAAACATCAATAAAGCGTCGTCTTCGTCAGGAGGAATTGAAAGGCGACGTCGCTGGCCGTGAAAAACATCTCTATAGTATTTACACTAAAATGGTCAGTAAGAGATTATCGTTCCGTGAAGTGTTCGATATGTATGCATTTCGAGTGGTAGTGAACTCGGTTGATGAGTGTTATCGCGTACTGGGTGTGATGCATAGTTTATATAAGCCTGTGCCAGGAAAATTCAAGGATTATATAGCGATACCCAAGGCCAATGGTTATCAGTCTCTTCACACGGTTTTATTTGGTCCTTATGGTGTACCCATCGAAATCCAGATTCGTTCACGGGATATGGATGGTGTTGCAGAGTCTGGTGTCGCTGCGCACTGGTTATATAAAAGTGGCGATAATAATTCATCTACCAGTTTGCGCGCCCGAGAATGGTTACGTACCCTGCTCGAATTGCAAAAAAATGCGGGTGATTCACTTGAATTTATCGAGAACGTAAAAATAGATTTATTCCCCGACGAAGTTTACGTATTTACACCCCTGGGTGAAATAATGGAAATGCCGCGAGGGGCAACAGTAGTGGATTTTGCTTACGCAGTTCATTCTGATGTCGGAAATACATGTGTAGCAGCACGTGTAGACAGGCGTCTTATGCCTTTGCGAAGCCAGTTATATAATGGCCAAACGGTCGAAATAATTACCGCCAATGGCGCACACCCTAATCCTTCATGGTTGAATTTTATTGTAACTGCCAAAGCGCGAACCAATGTTCGTTATTACCTTAAACATTTACGTCGGGACGAGGCTGTTGAGCTAGGTAAACGTATGCTGGATAAATCATTGCGCGGGCTTGATTCTACATTGAGTGATGTTGACGATGATCAAATGAGCGAGCTGTTAGAGGTTAACCATTTGGCCGATGTGGATGCATTGTTTGAAGATATAGGTATGGGTGGCCGTCTGTCCCTGCTCGTTGCACGGCAATTGCTTGATAGCTATGATGAGACAGTTGGTGATAAGGCTAAATCACATTCATTGGTTATTAAAGGCACTGAAGGCATGGTGGTGAGCTTTGCCAAGTGTTGCCATCCGATACCGGGTGATCCTGTGGTTGGTTTTGTGAGTACAGGGCGTGGCATTGTTGTGCATACGCAGGGCTGTAATAATATTGCAGATTATAGAAAACTCGCAGATAAATGGATTGATGTAGAATGGTCGCATGAAGTCGAGGGTGACTTTGTTGCTGAAATGCGTGTTGATGTTGCTAATCAGCGCGGCGTATTGGCAACGCTCGCAGCAATTATTTCTGACATGGATTCAAATATCGAAAACGTAGATATTGAAGAACGTGATGGTATGACGCATAGTATTAATTTTACCCTGACCGTTAAAAATCGTGATCATCTGGCGGGTATTATACGTCGAGCCAGAAGCGTGAAGAGTGTCATGCGAATAAGTCGCAAGAAAAACTAGACTGCAGCTGAAATTATTTATTTAAATATAAAAGGATTGTTCAATGGCACGTGAAATTATTTCAACAGAAAAAGCACCGCAAGCAATAGGTACATATTCTCAAGCCGTTAAAGTAAACAGTACGGTTTATATGTCCGGACAAATTCCATTAGACCCTTCAACTATGGAGCTGGTTGAAGGCGATATAGCGGTGCAGATAAAACGTGTATTTGATAATCTTTCGGCAGTCGCGCAAGCTTCAGGTGGCAGTTTGGCTGATGTAGCCAAACTAAATGTATTTTTAACCGACCTGGGGCATTTCCCGATAGTAAATGAAGTCATGGCGACCTATTTTCAGGAGCCTTATCCTGCCCGTGCGGCAATTGGTGTTGCAGCATTACCCAAAGGTGCTGAAGTTGAAATGGATGCTGTGCTTGAGCTGTAATTCAGAAAAAAACCTTTTGTTATTAAAGTAAAAATAGTGTCAATTGCCCCGGAAAAACCACTGATAGACCAACCCTTGTCCTTGTTAAGGGGGGTGGGCCCTAAAATCGAAGAAAAACTGAATAAAATTGGTTTGCATAATATTCAGGATCTTTTATTTCATTTGCCATTGCGTTATCAGGATAGAACACGCGTCGTTCCTATGGGCTCATTGCGCGCAGGTGATCAGGCGGTGGTGGAGGGGTCGATTGATCTGGCAGAAGTGAGTTTTGGTCGCCGTCGCATGTTGTTATGTCATATCAGTGATGGAACAGGTTCTTTAATATTGCGTTTTTTTCATTTCAGTAACGCACAAAAAGAATCATTATCTCGTGGATCACATATACGTTGTTTTGGTGAAATTCGTCTGGGTAAAAAAACACTTGAAATGATTCATCCGGAATATCAACGGTTTTCAGAATTACCTGATATTGCAGATGAGGATGCATTAACGCCAATCTATTCTACTACTGATGGCGTACATCAGTTGAAGATGCGTGACTTAATGCAGCAGGCACTGCAGCGATTATCAATTAGTCAATTTGCATTGACAGAATATGTAGCTGAAAATATTTTATCAGATAATAATCTGATGGATATTAATAAGGCTGTACAGATACTGCATTATCCCCCTCCTGATGTTTCGATTGATCTACTTGTGCAGGGCCGTCACCCTGCACAGCAGCGACTCGTATTCGAAGAGCTGCTGGCGCATTATCTGAGTTTGCGTCAGCTTCGTCAAAAAATGCAGAAGCATAATGCACATGCCCTGCAAAACAATCATGAACAATGGCAGGTTTTTTTATCAGCACTCGATTTCAGTCTGACCAACGCACAGCAAAGGGTTATAAAAGAGATAGCACGAGATATAGAGCATGCCATACCCATGATGCGACTGGTGCAGGGCGATGTTGGTTCAGGTAAAACCATTGTAGCTGCAGCTGCAGCTTTAATGGCGATTACATCCGGTCATCAGGTGGCATTGATGGCACCAACCGAAATACTGTCTGAACAACATCGGCAGAATTTTTGTCAATGGCTGGAACCCATGGGTATTAATGTAGTTTGGTTATCCGGGAGAATGAAAGTTAAACAGCGCAGGGAGGCACTGGAAAAGATTGCTGGTGGCGAGGCAAATATGGTGATCGGGACACATGCCCTGTTTCAGGATGAGGTTGTGTTTAGTCAATTGGCATTGGTCATTATTGATGAGCAACACAGATTTGGTGTGCATCAGCGTTTGGCATTGCGTGAAAAAGGTAATGGCATGGCGCCACATCAGTTGATCATGACCGCAACGCCTATCCCGAGAACACTTGCCATGACAGCCTATGCTGACCTTGATGTGTCTGTTATTGATGAGCTCCCACCCGGGAGAAAACCGGTCGGTACTGTTGTGATACCAGAGAGTCGTCGCAGCGAAGTATTGGTTAGGGTAAAACATGCTTGTTCTCAAGGCAGTCAGGTTTATTGGGTGTGCACATTGATTGAGGAGTCGGAGTCATTGCAATGCCAGGCAGCGGCCGAATCAGCTGATTTATTGCAACAGGCTTTACCTGATTGCCGTGTTGGTCTGGTTCACGGGCGTCTCAAAGCTGAAGAAAAAGAACAGATAATGAATCGATTCAAGGCAGGTAAAATAGACTTGCTTGTCGCAACCACGGTTATTGAAGTGGGTGTTGATGTGCCCAATGCCAGCTTGATGATTGTTGAAAATGCAGAACGTTTGGGTTTGTCACAATTGCATCAATTGCGTGGCCGGGTTGGCCGTGGCGCGAAAGAAAGTAACTGCGTGCTGATTTACCAGGGGCGTTTATCGCAAATGGCAAAAGCCAGACTGGCCGCGATGCGTGAAACCAATGATGGTTTTATTATTGCCCAGCGAGACCTGGAATTAAGAGGTCCCGGTGAAGTATTGGGTACGCGCCAGACAGGGATGGTGCAAATGCGAATTGCCGATATTGTGCGTGATCAGTATCTTATGCCCGCAGTGAGCATGGCTGCCGAAGAGATGTTAACCCGGCACGAGAGTAAAGTGCCTCATCTGATACGACGCTGGCTCGGCGATAATATACAATATGGACAGGTATGATCAGCACTTCCTTGATATTTTTGCGTCCTTTGCGCCTTTGCGCCTTTGCTCCTTTGCGTTAAAATTAAATTTTAAATAAAACAGATTCCGGATAATTTATTGAGCAAGTCACCCATACATAAATTGACAGAGGCTAACTGGGCATCATACTCCCGTTTGCATCACCCTGACTTGTCCTCATTAAAGTTATCATGGCTGCTTGATGTTTCATCATTGACCCAGCGCTTAATCCTGGCCTCGGGAGGCCAGTTTCAGGTTGAAGTAATCAGCGAGCAATGGATAAAACCTTTGTTAAGTGAGCGCGAACTATTGGGCATGAGAAGAGGCACGATTGCCAGAGTGCGTCAGGTGCGTTTATTATGCAAAGGCAGCCCCTGTGTATTTGCCAGAACGGTTATTCCTTATAGTACAATGCACGGGCCGGTACGTCGTTTAGCCATGCTGGGGAACAAGTCATTGGGCGCAGTTCTATTTTCAGACCGGAGTATGCGCAGAGGTGAGATTGAAATCGCCGATATCAGTAAGCATGATTATTTATACGCACAGGCAATGCATGGTGTCAGACAAAAATCCGATCACTTGTGTGGTCGTCGTTCAGTCTTTTATTTATCAGGAAAGCCTCTACTGGTAAATGAAATATTTTTACCTGCAATTAATAATTTAAAATGAAAAAACCTTATATCCCGACACCTCCATCACGCGCACCGGTAATAAAAAAAACGCCTGTCTGGCGTGAGCGGCTTTACCAATATTACCTGCTGACACGGTTGAATCGTCCGGTCGGGATCTATTTACTGTTATGGCCAACCTTGACAGCTTTATGGATAGCAGCGGAGGGGTTTCCTGACTGGGGTGTGCTGATAGTGTTTTCATCAGGGGTTATTCTCATGAGGTCTGCGGGTTGTGTTATTAATGATTACGCAGATCGTAAAATTGATCCTGAAGTAGAACGAACGGTAGACCGGCCGATAGCGTCAGGCAAGGTTAGTCCACGCGAAGCATTGATATTGTTTTCAGCATTGGCCTTGTTGGCTTTCATGCTGGTTTTATTTATGAATGATTTAACCATCTATCTTTCATTCGGGGCCATTGTGCTGGCCGGTATTTACCCTTTTATGAAACGTTATACGTACTTGCCACAGATATTTTTAGGAGCAGCTTTTGCATGGGCTATTCCGATGGCGTTTGCGGCACAGACAGGCGGTATACCCGCAGTTGCATGGATATTATTTATTGCCACTGTGTTATGGGCAACCGCGTATGACACAATGTACGCCATGGTTGATCGTGATGATGATATAAAAATCGGTGTTAAATCCACGGCTATTTTATTTGGTGATCTTGACAGGGTTATTATTGCTGTTATTCAGGTTATGGTTATTATTTCGCTTGTTATGTTGGGCCAGCGTCTTGAGCTTGATTTTTATTTTTACACGGGGTTATTGGTAGCTTCAGGGTTGGCGGTTTATCAACAGTATCTTATTCGTGATCGTCAGCGTGACAAATGTTTTAAGGCTTTTTTAAATAACCATTGGTTTGGGTTGGCGGTTTTTGTGGGTGTTATGTTGAGTTATGTTTGATGGGTTTTTGGTTAGATAAGTTTCCTGTTGTTTGGATAGGTGGGTTTGGTTAAGTTTTCTGTTGTTTGGGTAGATGAGTTTAGTGTAAAGAGCCGGGGCTCGTCCCGTCAACCGAGTCACTTTTCTTTGCTTGCCCAAAGAAAAGTAACCCAAAGAAAGGGCACCCCGATAACTGCGCCGGCTGAAGCCGGTTCCCTGCGCG
>JAADHQ010000158.1 GCA_013151795.1 Gammaproteobacteria bacterium
TTTCCTTCGTTTATTTGAGGTGTGACTCTGAGTGTCAGGCCAACATCCTGGCGTTGAATGGTTCTGAACGGGTTAACAGCGCTGGAACTGCCGCCTGTGCTACTGAACTCTCCCGTAACAAACGGCACATTCTCACCAACAACAATTTCAGCTTCCTGATTATCCAGTGTAACCAGGTTAGGAGTGGAGAGTATGTTCGAATCAGCATCATTAGCGAGGGCGCGCCCGATCGCAGCGAAGTTAAATGTAGGGCTATTAAATCTGCCAAGGGCAATCGTTGCTCCATTACCTATGCTGGGAGGGACTCCAGCCTGTATAGAGCCGGCAATACTGGCAATGCCACTGCTTCCACCAAAGTTGATAACACCAACAGGTTGATTGATCTGGCTGCCATCTACTGCCCACTGTACACCGAGTTCACGGGTTTTATCTAACGTGATCTCAGCAATAATAGCTTCGACCATTACCTGCGCGCGGCGTATATCCAGTTGGCTTATTACGCGTTGAAGTGTCCGGAAAATATCGGGTGGGGCGGTGATAACCAATGCATTAGTAGCTTCATCAGCCTGAATACTGATGCTGTTAGTAAAATTTGATTTTGTTCCGGGTTTTTTATTTTTGTTTTTTAGAGTTTTGCTTACACCCGTCAGTACGGCTACAAGATCCTTGGCTTTAGAGTAGTGCAAATATATAACGCGCGTACCGCCATCTGATTCCAGGGGGGTGTCCAGATGGCTGATCAGTGCGCGGAATCGAAGTCTCGCTGAAGACTCACCACCGAGTAGTACACTGTTGGTTCTTTCGTCGGCAGCAAATGAGACCCTGGATACCTGACCTTTTTTACCCTTTGACAGACCGGTCAATATTCGAACAACTTCAGAAGCGGAGGCATGACTAAGGCGTATAATTTCTATGGTGTTATCACTAACTTGATCGATACGTGCAATGATCTTGGCTAACCGGTTTACATTTTCAGCCCGGTCAGTGATGATCAGGACATTTTTGGAAGGGTACGCAGCCAGGTGCCCTTGTGATGGAATAAGTGGGCGTAAAATAGGGACTAGTTGAGCAGCAGTGACATTTTTTACCCGGATGATTCTTGTAATAACCTGATCTCCAACAGTATTGCTGGGGCCAAATACGGTAGGAATACCGCCTTGTTTTGCTTTGCTATTGGGTACGATTTTTATGATGTCTCCAACCGGAATCGTTGCAAATCCGTGCACCTCCAGGATAGACAGGAATATGCCATATATTTCATCTTTAGCCAGAGGGCTTGCAGATACAACAGTAACGCGGGCTTTAACACGCGGGTCTATGACAAAATTTTTGCCAGTAATTTGGGAGACGGTATTAATCAGGGTAGTAATATCGGCATTCTTAAGGTTTAACGTTATCTCATCTCCTGCTGTAACCATAGCAGGCAGACACAGGAATACGAGCAGAAGAACCCCTTTTCTGTAGTTATTAATCAATGTGTTAATCAGTAAATTCATAAACAAAACAGTTAGTTATTATATAAACCTCAAGCTTGACATTATAATCGGTTATTCTTCCGGTTTTTCATGGTATTTACCTTGTTTCGGGTCGATACAGATAAACTTTAGAGTCGGAAATATATTTTTACATCATGAGCTTAGCAAAAAGTCTTCAGTCCGTACATAAGATATTTGAAATAAAATCGAAATCTGGAGGAGGGCTTTTTTATAAGAGATGTTACCGGTATTGGACGAGTGTGCGTTTTGAAGTTTTTATATTTAATATACCCCACTATATTGGACCAGCATGCTGCCATTTTGCTGCTGTTGTCCTACATTTTTTAGCATGTTTATGAGAAATGCGTTGGCGTTTGGTCGAGGCATGAAGGAGGCTTTAAAGGTAAATTTATTATCCGGCTTTATGCGTAATGTGCCCTGTATGCCGATGGGAGCTTTTTGGTCTGAGATGACAACAAGAATATCATCATCAATACTGGATATTTGAAATTCAATATTGCCTAAAGCACTTTGTACTGGTGTGGTGAGTTGGCCCTCATTTAACCGGATCATGCCATTGGCTGTTTTCAGGCTGTTTTCGCTTATTATAATTGTTGGTAAATTTATGTTTATTGTGCCGCTGAGCCCTAAAAAATTACCATAGGGAAGCTGTTGAACAAGAGAGGCCGGTACAATGGCCTTAAGATTTTCAGCCTGGGTTAAACCACTGAAAAAGTTGCTTGAAATAGTAGCTTTAACCGGGTAGTCAGAATCACTGATTTGTATATCTACAGAAATATCTCCGAGTAATATACTGGCAGGATGTATTTTCCATTCCACTTTATTAAATACTTGTCCGGGTACATGTAATTGGCTAGCCTGACCAGACCATATTGTTCCTTTAATATCATACAATTGAAAGCGGGCTGTACTGGTGTTTAAAAAGGAGTATGCAAACTTTGCAGGGATCATGGCAATGGCAGCAATGGTGAAACTCAGTATGCCGATTAAAGCAAGATTGAAGCGGCTCATGCGGGTTATCCTTTTTTCAGTATCAATCGCGCATTAACAATGCCAGGTTGTTCAAGGCGGTCAATGTTGATGCTTTGGATCATAATTGTATATTCGCTATTAACCTTGCCAAGCCATTTAATAAGGGTATCGAACGATGTCTTTTCAAACCATATTTGTACGCTATCGTTTCGTTGTGGTTCAAGTCTCTTCATGGTTTGGCTAAGTCCAGATGCTTTAATAGTGCGATCAACGGTGGATAGTAGTGAACCAATATTACGTTTTTTCTGTTTTGTACGAGGTTTAAGACTGGAGATTTCCTGTCCTGTTTTTTGCATCCATGTAAGGAGTTCCCGCTTGGTGTTAACCTGATTGTTTTTTTGTTGAAAAGCTTCGGATATGGGTGACCAGATGAGTAAATAAAACAAGCTCAACCCTATGATGATTGCCAGAATCAGAATGATTCGCTGTTCCTGTTGGTCTTTAGAGTAGTACCAGGCTTTCATAATGACCCTCCCAAAACACGTAAACGGGCAGCAACTTGTTCTCCCTGAACGGCAGCGGACTGGATTTCGACTCTGGAACCTGCTTGGGAAATAGATTGCTTTAATTTTTCCAGAGACTGTAGATTATCAATGTTCAGTTCGATATCAAGACGGTTATTTCTGTACTTCAGACTTTTTATGATGATGCTATTGTTGTTTTTAATCGCCTTGGCAGTATTGGAAAAATGAGCGAAGAAGTCTGCTTGCCCATTTTGGTTGCTTGACTTTAGTTTACTTAATTGTTGTTGCATTTGTGCACGAGGGTTGACGATACGTTTTACCTCGGGGAGAGACTGGCGGAAAATCTGATTGATTTGTTGGTCAAGCTTATCAGATTCACTTGATAGTTTACTGTATTCAAAAGCGCCCCCTGTCATTTTAACGAGCAGAAACAAAATAAAGACAGCTGCAGCCGGATACCATTTTTTCAGGTTTTGATTGCGAATATGTTTTGCAGCATATTCGCCCTGTAATAAATTGATTGCATTGTTTTCCTGATAATTGCTGGCCAGTAGATCAATAACTGACTCTTGCGGGGATATCTTTTTGAATGTTAATGAATCCGGTAGCAGCGATTCGAGTGATTGCCCGTTATCGGGTGAACGGTAATCAATAACAGATAATTCGGCAGGTGATGAGTCATCAGCTTCTTCGATCGCGATTTCGATATAACCTTTGAGGTCATTGGTATCAATTGCAAATCCTGCAAACTGGTCTGTACGTATGGTTGTTTTTTTATTTTCAACCAGGATAGTCCAGGAGGCAGGTACCCAGGGAAGGGATAAGGTATCGGTAACGATAGCTTGTGGTTGCAATTTATATTCGGCCAGTAAATCCAGAATTCTGGTTAAATCCTGGCGCGAAACAGAACAAATAGGGATCTTTTTATCCGGTGTCCGGGCGGGAATAGCAAAATGAAAGTCTTCAATATCGCCAATTAGGTCATCTTCCATTGCATAAGGGGCAGCTTGCAGAATTTTTTGCCTGTTACGGACAGGAATATTATGTGAGCCCAGAAGAACCATGTCTCCGGGAATAAAGACAGTAATCTTCTTTCCATGTGAAATATCAGTAAGTTGTCCCAGCGATGTAGACGGCTGGTCTGCTTTGGCGGAAATATCATCAGGGGCAGACCCTGAGATAACCCAGTCTACTGAGAGGTCACTATGAATTCTGATAAAAAGTTCATTTGCCATTGATTATTGCCTGGTTATCGCCTGATCGTCCTTAGGGGCTCTTGTAAGTATATTAACGCTTCCATCTGTATTGCGCTTCACGGTGCTGACCAATTGTTTATAGATAGTATCTATTTTCACCTCGGAATTCACCTGAAAGTATCCTGAAGTTACACCAATCAGGGTGGCTATGTCTCCTTCATATTTATTTTTATCGCGAGCATAGTTCTTGGTATCGTCAATAAAATCCTTTGTTGTGTTAAACGCCGAGCCTCTGTCTTCTGTAATATTAGTCGCTTTTTCGAGTGTTAATTGACCTGACAGGGCAGCGATTACCTCGGCGGGAGCCGTATTAACATTGATTGTCGTTATTTCCGGGAGTGCAGTAATAAAGGGCCTTAGTTTATTATAAATTTTGATATTGACGCCTTCAATCAGCAGTAATTCGCTGACATTATTCATCATTTGATTGGCTGCACGGTAGGCAGGCGTTTTTTGCAGATAGACGTCATCTTCTGCACCATTTGTGGATGATTGAGCGTCGTTGTCCAGCCAGTCGATGATGGCATCGGTAATACGGGCGTCTATTTCGAGAATAGCCAGCAGGCGGTTGAAAACCCGGGTTTGTTCCGTTAATTGTTTTTTATCGGCGGCATTTTTCGGATCTTTGATGTACAGGTTGTTGATATTAAACAATCCTTGTAAATCATTAATGCTACCTGAGAGAGCCCCGTTTTCTATCAAGGTAACCGGTAAAGGTTGAGCCCAGTCTTCATATAGATTATCGGTGCCATTTTTTCGTTGGTCGTCTTTATAGTCTTTATATAACAGACCTTTTGCCCAGGCTTCACCGCCAATAGCATAATAATAGGCTTGCTGGTTATTCAGGAGGTTTTGCATACGGCGAATATCGTACTGTTGTCGCTCGGTAATATTAACAGCGATTATTGTCGCTAATGCCACGACTAACAAAGCAGTAATCAGGGCGACTCCTGATTGTTTATTGGCAGGTTGTTGTTGTGTATATTTCATCGTTAGTTTGGTATCGCAAAGAGGCGTTTTATTTTACCCAGCTTGTTGTGTGTCAGTGTTATCTCCATAGCAATTGGCAAGGCCGCCGGCGAGGTAGTCTGGCTTCCTGGTTGTGGCCAGAAGTTGACCCATTCATTTTTATTATTTAAAAAGCGAAATTCAATATCATCGACCTGATCAATTAATTGACGGTTTATGACTTCTCTATCAGGGCCGCGATCAAGGCTTTTAAATTGGCTGCGCATAAGGATGTTATCGTCCAGCCAGTAATGAACACGAACAAGGCTGCTGCGTTTCAAACCCTGGGGGTTACGTAAACCGCCACGTGTTAATGACAGGCCTTGTAAGCCATCATTGCCTGCCTTGACAGCTGTTTGTACGTCACCGTATTCATCACGAATAGACCGGTTACTTATATATTGTATATCCTGTTCAAGATAGAACAGGGTGTTTTGTAGTGATTTGATAAGGTTTGCAACACGATCAGTTTGTTTCTGGGAATCCAGTACTGATTTTATTCCGGTGATGGCGACAATAGACATAATAGAAAATATACTGGCCGCTACAAGTATTTCCAGTAAAGTGAAGCCATTTTGTTTAAAGTGATTTGCCCGCATTATGGTTGACCAATGTAGCTGATTAGTCGGTGTAGCGTATTGTCTTTCTCTTGTTCGAGAGACACGGATAGTAATAGTTTTCTTAAGCGGCTGTCAGGTGTGGCCTCGACCTTCAGATCCCATTGCCATGACTGTTTTGCCATTTCTGTGGTGCCGTTAGAAAGCCCGATACCAGGCCAGCTTTTAGCGGTTTGTATTTCTGCCAGTTTATTGGCAGCGATAATACTGGCAAAATATTTATCACGTAAATGCCCGGTATTGATGGTGTTTTCGCTGGTCGTTTTGATGACGGCAGTCAGGGCAACAGCAAGCAACACCAGTGCAACAAGTACCTCGATTAGCGTAAAGCCTTTTGGGCTAGTAATTTGCTTCACGTTCGATTTCCAGTTTGCCTGTTTTGATATTGCTTAGTGTATAGCTGAGATCATTCTGGTTTTTAAGTTTGAAAATAATTTCAAAAGGGGTCCATTCTCCACTGGAATAAAAAATGATTTGTGGAATTTTTTCTTCCAGACTAAAGGCTTGATTGCTAGCTTCAATACCGTCAATGTTCAGGCTGACTTCCATTTCATCAGGTATGGGTCTTTTTTTTAATAATGTATCGTTTAGTGGTACCCATTTATTATTTGTGTATTGAAAATATTCATAGGTGTCATCGAGCAATAACAGGCCGATGTCTCTGGACTGAAAAACGGCTTCCTGATCAGCCAGCTCTATTGTACGTGCCAGTCGTGATGATTCCTCCTTTAATTTTGACTCGGGATCATCAACATTAAGTTTTATCAATGCAACGCCAAGGATAATGCTAATGATGGCGATGGCTACCAGAATTTCTATCAGGGTAAAACCGTTTGGGCGATGTTTTATCATGTAGCAGAAATAAAATTACAGATCCCAGTTGCCTATGTCATCATCACTGGGTGAGCCATCAGGTCCGAGGGAGAAAATGTCGATTTTGCCACGCGTGCCTGGATTAAGGTATTGGTATTCTCCACCCCATGGATCTTTGGGTGTGCGGTTTATATAGCCATTTTTATTCCAGCTTCTTGGCTCAGGAGTGCCTGATGGTTTGGTTACCAGAGCTTCCAGCCCCTGGTCGGTGCTGGGGTAATGAGAGTTATCCAGCTTGTACATATTTAATGATTGTTCAATGATGCGTATATTTTGTTTTACCTGGGTTTTTCTTGCTTGCTCCGGTTTATCCATTATTTTAGGGACGACAAATACAGCAAGAATACTGAGAATAACGACGACTACCATTACCTCGATGAGGGTAAAACCTTTTGACGTTTGTTTAAGCATTGTTTTTACCTGGGTTATTCATAATGACCATTACGATTAATCAAAAATATGTTTGTTTGCTGGTTAATATCATTATAATACCAGACTATAGACAAAGATCTATCATAGAAATTCATATTAAGCCGGGATAATCACAACCGTGTCACAATCAATCATTTTTAACCATAAAAAAAACCATCATTTTGTTTTTTTTCTTGTTGTGCTGTTTGCAGCTTTTAATGCCTTTGCTGTTATCGAGGTGATAGATGATGATGGAAGCCGTGTTTCACTGAAACAACCAGCACGAAAAATTGTCAGCCTGGCACCTCATACGACGGAATTATTGTTTGCAGCCGGTGCAGGTCAGTGGGTGGTGGGCGCGGTTAATTTCAGTGATTATCCTCTCGCTGCAAAATCCATAGCGCGTGTCGGAGGGTATCAGTCTCTGGATTATGAAAAAATTATTACATTGCAGCCTGATCTGGTGGTGGCATGGCAAAGTGGTAACCGGCCTGCGAATATTGAAAAGCTGAAAAAAATGGGTATACCCGTGTTTGTAACCGAAGCGCGTAAACTGGATGATATTCCGGTATTACTGGAAAAAATTTCACGGTTAACAGATACACAAGCGCAGGCGAAAAAAATCATTAATCAATATCAGCAACATTTGTCCTCACTGCGTCGTCTGAATCTTGACAAGAAAAAAATCAGTGTATTTTTCCAGATATGGCAGCATCCTTTAATGACGGTCAACTCGGAGCATTTAATTAATCAGGTGATCAATTTATGTGGTGGCGTTAATATATTTACTGATATGAAGATGCTTTCAGGATCAGTCGGGATTGAGGATATTTTATTAAAAAATCCGGAAGTGATCATGATTAATGGTCGGGATGAACGGTTTAAAAACTGGGGAAGCAGTTGGTCGAAATGGAAAAAAATTACTGCGGTTAAAAACAATCATGTCTTTCAGGTTAACCCTGATACGATGTCGAGGCACAGTCCTCGGATTTTATCGGGTGCTGATGAGGTGTGTGGAATCCTTGATAGTGTCAGGTGACAGAAGCGGGGTGCAGTTTCTGTCTGCAATGGCATGGTGATAGTTAAGAAAGGTATTTCAGATTGTTGCGGGCTAGATTGTTATTGGTAAAAATGTTATCGGCCAGAAACAGGCACCAAGCAGAATAACAAGCTCGATAATTTCTACCATCGCCCCTGCGGTGTCTCCTGTCATGCCGGACAGCCTGTCTATCATCATGTAACGAATAAACCCCCAAACCAGGATGGATAAAACGAAAATAACTAACAGGTTGATACCAAAAAAAAGAGGCAGTGTCACGAATATGGAGATGGTAATAATCCATGCAGGCAAGCGTGGCAAGTGGATGGCAATGAGTGTGCCCAGGCCACTTTTACGGACATAAACGGTTGTTAAAAATAATGGCAGTAATGACGTGCGGGCAACAACACTTGAGATAATTAATATTTCCCATTGCTGTTGGCGAACAATGAACTCAAGTGCAGCAAATTTTAATAACAGGACGATAATCAGCACGGTTACGGCAGCTGTGCCACATCGCGGGTCTTTCATAATATCCAGTGTACGCTCAGGGTTACCTAAGCCACCCAGCCAGGCATCAGCACTGTCGGCAAGACCATCAAGGTGTAGTGCTCCCGTAATCATAACCCAGAAAGTTAATAATAAACCTGCGAGCAGTAAAGAGGATGTCTGTCCGTTTAGAACGATCAGTATTGCCGCCAGACAAGCGCCAATCAGCCCGCCTATTACCGGGTAGTATAAAAGTGATTGGCCAATTGTATGGTCGCTGATTTTTCCGTGAATGTTTACCGGTACCCTGGTCAGAAATTGCAAGGCGATCAGAAAGGGGCGAATCATCAGAGTGACCCTGCGTGAAAGACCAGACTGGAACTTGTAGTGGTCTTGTCTGAATAGGATCGAATACGGCTGATTCCGGCGTAAGGCAATTCAAGTTTAAGTAGTGATTCGAGCGGCATGCCAAGGATGTGGCCGATGATGATTCGTATCGTTCCTCCATGGGCGATAACAAGTACATGTCGGCCTTTGTTTTTTTTCTGGAGTTGATCCCATTCGGTCAGTATGCGTTGTTGAAACTCAGGCAGTGGTTCACCGCCTGGAGGGGTGTTATTAACAGGGTCTTGCCATAACTGTGCGAAGTGATCCGGGTAAGATTGCTGTATGTCTGAAAACAGTTTTCCATCCCATTCTCCCAGATCAATCTCCCACAATTGTTTACTATGATTAACTGGAATAGACAGACGTTCAGATAGTGCTTCGGCAAACTTTGCGCAACGTAGTGCGGGTGAGGTGATGATGTTATCCCAGTGAGCATGATCACTAACGGTACTGTGCATTTGTTGCCAACCTGTTTCGGTAAGTGGATCGTCAGTGCGGCCACGAAATACTTCGTTGCCACCAAGGGGTTCTCCGTGGCGTAACAGATCGATGATGGTTTCGTTACTGCTATGCATTTTTTTCTGAAACGCTGGCTTGTTCAAATGTAGCCATATTATTATGCAGTGCACAGGCCAGCCGGAGTAACGGTACGGCAACAGCAGCTCCACTGCCTTCTCCCAGACGCATACCCAGATCAAGTATGGGTTTGGCCTGCATAGCTTGCATGATACGGGCATGGCCGGGTTCGGCTGACGCATGTGCAAAGATTAACCAGTCAGCGACACCGGCATGCAGTCGGGTTGCCATCAGCGCGGCAGTACCTGCAATAAAACCATCAACCAGAACAGGTAGGCCCATTTGTGCACAGGCAATATAGCTGCCAATTATGCCGGCAATCTCAAACCCGCCCAGTCGTCTGGAGATTTCGAGGGGCTGATCAAAATAATTGCGATGAAAGTTCAGAGCGCGATCAATAATTTCAGTTTTGTGTTCGATGCCTGATGAATCAAGTCCGGTACCAGGCCCGGTCAGTTTAGTTGCAGGCAGCCCCAGTATGGCACAGGCCAGTGCGGTTGCTGATGTAGTATTGCCGATACCCATGTCACCCGCGATAAATAATTGTGCTTGTTGTAGTTGTGCGCGTTCTGCGGCTTGCCTGCCTGTATTGAGTGCGTCAAACAGTTGTTCGTTACTCATGGCGGGTTGGTGTAAAAAATTAGCGGTACCACGGTCGATGGACAGGTCGGTTACGCCTTGCATGGGTTCAGGTTGGGTCACCGTGCCCATGTTAATGATGTTAAGTTTTGCACCCAGTTGCTGAGCGAGTACATTGATGGCTGCACCGCCGTTGGCAAAGTTACGAATCATTTCAACGGTGACTGATTGCGGGAATGCGGAGACTCCTTCTGAAGTTATGCCATGGTCAGCTGCAAAAACGGTGATGTGTATGTGTTCCAGTTCAGGCTTGCTGTTTGCCTGCATGGCTGCCAGTGATATGGCTATTTCTTCAAGTACACCAAGAGCGCCGGGGGGTTTGGTTAATATGGCTTGATGTTGCAATGCTTGTTCTCGGCAGTTTTCATCCAGGGCCTTCGCGGGTGTTTTCAACCAGTCACAATTCATTGTTTTTTCCTTTTAGCGTGTGTGGCAAACCGGCAACTATCAGGTCTACCCGGTTGCATAATTGTGCGAGTTGCTGGTGGAGCAGGCCGGCTTCATCACAAAAACGGCGCGATAAATTGCCCAGAGGAACAATGCCCATACTGGTTTCATTGCTGACAAAAATAATGGTTCCTGGTGTATGTTTAACAGCATCCATAAATGATTGCCGTTCCTGTTTAAAGCGTTTTTCATTTTCAAGGCATAACAGGTTGGTTAACCATAACGTAAGGCATTCGATTAGCAGGCAGGTATTTTCTGTTGCATATTGTTCGATAGATTCCGCCAGTTTCAAGGGTTCTTCTATCAATGCCCAGTCAGGGTTGCGTTGTTGCTGATGGGCAAGAATGCGTGCGCGCATTTCATCATCTTCTGCGGTGGCGGTGGCAATGTAGATGACGTTTAGCCCGGAGGTTTGCGCATGTTGTTCAGCAATACGGCTTTTACCGGATTTGATGCCGCCAAGAATGAGGTGTTTCATATTTTGCTGTTTACTCATGATTGTTTATAAACCCAGTAGTCCGTCAATCAATTTCATGTCCATGTATTTTTCGATCGTATCGGCCAGTCGGTCAAGTGACTGTTCACGTATTTGTTTGTAATCAATAGCGATCGGGTTTTCAATACCGGCCCATTGTAACAGAGCCTGACAAGCCTCAGTGGACTCGAATGTGCCGTGAAGATAGGTGCCTAAAATTTGTCCGTCATCAGAAACTGCGCCATCAGTACGGTTGCCCAGATTAACAACAGGGTTCTTTAAAGCAGGGCCTGTTGTGATGCCTGCATGGATTTCATAACCGGTGATACATTCATTATTCAGAAATAAAGTGCCACTGACATTATGAAGTTGTTTATTTTTTTCAAGGGTAGTTTGCATATCCAGGAATCCAAGCCCCTGACTTGAACCTGTTTCACCTTCAATGCCATGTGGATCATGAACAACCTTGCCCAGCATCTGGAACCCGCCACAAATACCGATTACTTTTCCACCGTAGCGCAAGTGTTTCAGGATGGCCTTTTCCCAGCCTTGAGAACGTAACCATTCCAGGTCGGCGCGTACATTCTTACTGCCAGGGAGAATGATCAGATCAGCGGGAGGCGGGCTTGCATCGGGGGCTACAAAAATGAGTGAAACCTGATCATGCAGGCGTAACGGATCAAGGTCAGTATGATTGCTGATACGAGGCAGGGCAGGAACAATAATGCGTAATGCCTGTTTGTCCGGGTTTTTATTAATGTCGCGTGGCAGGCTGTCTTCTGCCTCAATATGCAGTCCGTGCAGATAAGGCATAACACCCGCGACAGGTTTTTTGCTCTGTTTTTCCAGCCAGTCAAGCCCGGGTTGCAGCAGACCGATATCACCGCGAAAGCGATTAATAATGCTGCCCTGAATACGGGCTTGTTCTGTTTGGCTTAATAGATTGATTGTACCGGTAATGTGCGCAAATACACCGCCACGGTCAATGTCAGCGATTAATAATACGGGGCAATCAACGGCTTCAGCAAAACCCATATTGGCAATATCATTCTCACGCAGATTGATTTCTGCCGGGCTGCCTGCGCCTTCGACCAGTATGATGTCATATTGTTGTTGCAGGCGTTGATAGGAATCCAGTACGGCCTGCATGGCTTTGGATTTGTAGTCATGATAGTGCCGGGCATCCATGTTGGCGGCAACTTTGCCGTGAATAATAACCTGAGCACCGGTATCTGAAGCAGGTTTTAATAATACCGGGTTCATGTCGGTGTGCGGTTCAAGCCCGGCGGCTTGTGCCTGTACTGCCTGAGCGCGGCCTATTTCCCCGCCGTTGCAGGTAACGGCACTGTTTAATGCCATGTTTTGTGGTTTAAAAGGTACCACTTTAATTCCACGTCGCGCATAGACTCTGCACAGACCTGCGACGAATGTGGTTTTTCCGGCGTCAGAGGTGGTTCCCTGAATCATTAATGTGCGTGAGGTCATGTGCGTACGTCCTGCAGGGCATGTGCGAGACGTTGCCACTGGTTATTATTTGCGGGCAGACCAAAACGCAGGCTGCCGGGTTGTTTAAATTCACGAACAAGAATGCCTTGCTGTCTGAAATGTTCAGCAAGCGGTGCAAAACCGGTATGTTTTACCCATTGAAATAATGCGCAGCCTCCTGTCGGGTTTAAACCATGTTGCAACAAGAGATCATGTAGGCGTTGTCCCTGTAACTGGAGTTGCTGGCGGCTTCGGGTTTGCCAGTGTGTATCAACAAGTGCCTTGCTTGTAATAAATCGTGATGGTCCTGTCACTGTCCACGGCCCAAGCAAATCAGATAATTCGTTTAGCAAACTTGTTTGCGCCAGAACAAAACCCACACGCGCGCCAGCCAGTCCAAAAAATTTACCGAGTGATCGTAAAACGATTAAACCATTTAATTGGCTATAGGTTGCCAGGCTGTTTTCAGGTGTGACATCCATAAAGGCTTCGTCAACAATCAACCAGCCATTTTTTTGTTGTAACCGGTCATGCCAGCCAAGTAGTTCATGAACAGTAAAAAGCTGGCCAGTAGGGTTATTGGGGTTAATGATCAGTAGATTGTCGAGGTCATCAATGTCGTTGTTAATGTTCTCAGGTTTGACGATAACGACATCATGTCCTGCCTGTTGCCAGGCATGCGCATGTTCGGCATAGGCCGTCTGCAACATGCCAATACTGCTGCTTCCGGTTTTTAATCGGGGCAGTGCCTGTATGGCTGCTTGTGAACCGGCAACAGGCAAAAGGTTTTTGCAGTTGTAATATTGAGTTGCTATTTTGACCAGCTCATCATCTACTTCGGGTAAACGAGCCCAGGCAGAAAC
>JAADHQ010000064.1 GCA_013151795.1 Gammaproteobacteria bacterium
TCGTGCAGTTAAACTTCCAGAGTAATAGCCTTTTATGAGAAAGTGCTCAAGATGTGCTTATGTCGCGAGAGCACACGGATGGGCGTAGCGATGTCTCACAGTATTTATCCAGAATAAATGTTAAAAAATTTCATGCATGCATTTATACAAGTATGGGTGATGGCCTTATGTTGTAGGAGCGGCATTCAGCCGTGATTTAATTTTATTCGCAGCTGAATGTCGCTCCTACTGTGTATGTTTTCCGTAAATTTTCAGGAAATTTCAGATAGCATATATACAAGCATGGATGATGGTCTTATGTCGCGAGAGCACCCGGATGTGCGTAGCGACGTCTCACAGTATTTATCCAGAATAAATGTTAAAAAATCTTATGCATGCATTTATGCAAGTATGGGTGATGGCCTTATGTTGTAGGAGCGGCATTCAGCCGCGATTTAATTTTATTCGCGGCTGAATGCCGCTCCTACTGTGTATGTTTTCCGTAAATTTTCAGGAAATTTCAGGTAGCACATATACAGGCATGGATGATGGCCTTATGTCGCGAGAGCACACGATGTGCGTAGTGACCACTCAAAGAAGTAGTAAATAAGCGTTACTTTTCCAGATATTTCAGCTTATCCGGCTTGTCATCCCAGTCTGCGGCATCATCAGGAGGGTCTTTTTGTTCGTTGATGACGGGCCAGATTTTAGACAGTTCGATATTAAGTTCAAGAAATTTCATCTGATCTTCAGGTAGGTCATCCTCAGCAAAAATGGCATTAACAGGGCATTCCGGTTCACAGAGTGCGCAGTCAATGCATTCTTCCGGGTCTATGCTTAAAAAATTAGGGCCTTCGTGAAAACAGTCAACAGGACAGACTTCAACGCAATCAGTATATTTACAACGTATACAGCTTTCAGTTACAACATAAGTCATGGTGTTTTTTCCAGTAGGCAGAGGTTGAAATAACTATGTATATAATACTCGTTATGAAACCAATTTGGAATAACGAGATTGACTGGATATTATTTATCCTGATAGATGACATACTGGTTACGCCCGTCATTTTTAGCATCATACAATGCTTTATCTGCAAATTTAACCATATTGCTAATGTCGTCTTTATCTGTAGGGATCAGGGTAGCAATGCCTGCACTGATAGTAACAACCTCGGAAGCTTTGGATGATTTGTGCTCTATTGCCAGTCCTTCGACAGCTTTACATAGCTTAGTTGTTAAGCCTGCCGCTCCTGTGCTGTCGGTAGAGGGTGCAATAATGACAAATTCTTCGCCGCCATAACGTGCTAATAAATCCGTTGGATGGTGAGAAGTATCAGAAAGAATTTTAGCAACAGAGCAG
Organism: Gammaproteobacteria bacterium; assembly: GCA_013151795.1. Lineage (GTDB taxonomy): Bacteria > Pseudomonadota > Gammaproteobacteria > JAADHQ01 > JAADHQ01 > JAADHQ01. The sequence goes on from JAADHQ010000064.1 coordinate 1,340, forward strand.
AGGCAATCATCACCTTGCTGATGCCCGTATGTATCGTTATAAGGCTTAAAGAAGTCAATATCAATAAGGATAAGAGAAAGTGACGTATTGAATTGTAAAGCTCTGTCCCATTCTTTAGTTAGCGTTTCATCGAATGTACGTCTGTTTGCAATGCCTGTCAGGCCATCGAGGGATGACAACCGTTTTAGCTCCATATTGGTTTTTTCTAACTGTTTTTGCATTTCACGAAGTGCAAAAAATGCTGCATTCCTTTCAAGTTGCAGTAAATGTTGTTTGGCGTGTGAGCGAATTCTGGCGATGAGTTCGATTTTATCAGGTAGTTTAACCAGGTAATCATTTGCACCGTACTGAAAGGCATCACGTTTAGTTATGGGGTCTTCTTTGCTAGACAGGACTATGACAGGGATATTTTTTGTCTCTTCATTGCCGCGGTAGAAACGCACAAGGGTCATTCCATCTATATCAGGTAATACCAGGTCCTGAAGTATAATGGTTGGTTGCAAAGCGCTGGCTGTGGCTATGGCTTTTGATGGGTCACCGCAGTAATGTAATTCCATGTCTTTTTCATCGGCAAGCATCCGTTTTATACCTTCGTATACCATTTCCTGATCATCCATCAGAAGGATTACAATCTGATGATTGTCAATGACGTCTTCACTTAAGTTGAAATTAAATGTCTCCATAATTATCCTGCCTGGAACGAACGTTCTAGTTTAATGGTATCAAGATGTTGAAGTATGTTGTCTGCAATCTGGTCTATCGGTAAAATATTTTCAGCAGCGTTAAGCTTGATAGCTGCACGTGGCATTCCAAACACTGCGCAGCTGTCCTCATCTTGCGCAATGGTGTAGGCGCCGGTGTTTAGCAAGCTTAGCAATCCTTTTGCTCCATCATATCCCATGCCGGTAAGTAGCGCGCCGATAACAGGTGCTGTCCAGTTGTGTGAAATACTGTCAAAAAATATGTCGATAGACGGACGGTAAATATATTCACGTGGGTTCATATCAAGTGCGAGCAGACCTTTATTGTCAATGCTCAGGTGTTCATCTCCACCAGCAATATAGACATGCCCTTTTTCAGGTTTAATTCCAGCTTCAGCAAGTTGTACGTCGAGTTCAGTTTGCTGATCGAGCCAGTCACAAAGTCCTGCCGTGAAGTTTTTATCGACATGCTGAACAACGATAAATGTTGCTTCTGTATTTTTTGGGATGTTCGAGAACAGGGTGGCCAAAGCGCCGGGGCCACCAGTGGATGATCCAATGCAAACCAGAGGCAGTGTATTGTCAGTAGTAATGGTGGGTCGTGGCCTGGAAGTTTCTGTGCCTTGTAAGCGTTTGGTGCTGGTTACTAATCTTTCTACGATGAGCAGTTTATTTAAAAACCCGTCAATGTCAGAATTTTTATTAAGCGGGTTGAGATTAGGGGTAGATATTGCATCAAGTGCACCATAGGACATTGCTTTGAATACTTTGTCAGCACTTTCGTTAACATCAGCTGTAACGATCAGAATTGCACATGGGCTGTTCTTCATTATTATTTGCGTTGCTTCCGTACCGCCCATATTCGGCATGATTAAATCCATCAGAATCATATCGGGTGTGTTATCTGCGGCTTTTTCAACAGCAATATTTCCATCCTCAGCTGACCATATAATAGAATGATTACTGTTTTCTGATATAATCATTTTTAGTAGATGTCTGATAGAGGCAACATCATTGACAATGGCTATTTTCATTCCTGAGCTTCTCCTATTAAATCTATTACAGCATCAATCAAACTTTCATCATGAAAGCTGCCTTTGGTTAAGTAATAGTCGGCACCGGCCTCAAGGCCGTTTTTTCTGTCTTCCGGGTTATCTTTATATGAAACAATCATTATCGGGATTGAATTAAGAGAAGCATCCTGTTTTATTAACTTGACCAGTTCGATGCCATTCATTCGGGGCATATCAATGTCAGAAATGATTAAATCATATTGTTTGTTTCTTACGGTATTCCATCCATCAGCGCCATCTACTGCTATGTCTACTTCATACCCTTTTGATTCGAGTAATTTCTTTTCAACCTCGCGAACTGTTAAAGAGTCATCAATAACAAGAATTTGTTTACATGTTTGTTGGCTATTTGAGGTAATATTGTTGGATATTCCGCCTAGCTGATTACTGTGAATTAATTCCGATATACTTATAAACATATCGTCTACATCGAGTATAAGCACAGGCAATCCATCATCAGAAATAGCAGCGGCGTTAATGTCCTTTATTTTTCCAAGGCGACTATCTATCTTGCGTAAAGCCAATTCCTGGCGGCCAATAATATTATCAACGACCAGGGCGAAATTATCTTTCGGGCTTGATAATATAATTACGTTAAGAAGGGGTGACTCACTGTTGCGTTGTTTGTTATATCCAAGCACCTGGGCAGACTCAATCAAGCTGATATCCTGATTGTTAAATTTAATATGCTGTTTGTTTTCTATAGTGAATATGTCATCAGGGCTAATTTTTTGTACTGTATTGATGCGCGCAAGCGGGAACGCATAATATTCTCCCGCTACCTCTGTCAGTAAGGTTCTCATAACAGAGAGTGTAAGTGGCAACTGTAATTCAATAGACATACCCTGATTGAGTTTGCTTTTGCATCGTATTTGCCCACGTAATTCAGATACGACACTATGTACTACATCCAGTCCAACCCCTCTGCCTGAGTACTCTGTGATATCGTCTCGAGTAGAAAATCCAGGAAGGAAAAGGAAGTCAAGTATTTCAGATTCACTCAATTTGTCAGCCATATCTTCGGTAATCTGGTTTTTTGCTATTATTTTCTGCTTAAGAATTTTAAGATCGACGCCTTTACCATCATCTACGATTGAAACAATCAGACTGCCCGAATGGTGGTAAGCATGCACAGTTATATTGCCTGATTCGGGTTTGTTGTTGTTTAATCTTACTTCAGGAGTCTCGATGCCGTGATCCATGGCATTTCGAATTAGATGGGTAAGGGGGGCCTCGATTTTTTCGAGAATGTCGCTGTCAATCAGAGTGTCCAGACCAACCAGATCAAGATGAATTTTTTTGCCTAGATCATGCGAGATGTCACGTACCATTCGTTGGAATCCATGAGACCCTTCCCGGAAGGGCCTCATCTTGCTGGCAATGACTTCATGATTTAACTTGGAAGAAAGAATGTATGAGCGTCGATCAAATTCATCAGTAGCAGTTATTTGGTCAATGAGGTTTAGTCGGCATTTTTCTGCCTTTTGTGTGGCGTCGAGTAATAAAGAATAATGTTTGTCAGGTATTTCGACTTGTTCTAGCTCATGTTTCAGGTTTTCCATGATTAATGCCAGCTCTGTCTGGCGTTTCTTTATATGTTGTAAAGATTCCAGATGTCCTTGAACCCAGTTATGAGAGACGAGGATCTCATTGGATATACCCATTATTTTGTTAAGTCTGTTGGATTGAATCCTGATCGCCCCATCTGAACTATCAGTTGCGGCATTATCAGCTGTAATATTGTTAGTTGTGTTCTGATGCTGATCTTCATTAGTATTTAATTTGGGTAATGTGCTTACATCAACAGAATGTCCAGCTGCAATTTCCGCAAGGGCAGCCACTGATTCCTTGATGGCCTTATTGTTAGTTGCTATCCACGTAGGTAAATCAGTTGAAGGGGTGCTGGAAATTGTTGCCAATATATCATTACAGTAAAGCATGATATCAATTGACTCCTTGTCCAGACTTAATGTCCCTTTTTGACAGTTGACAAAACCGTCTTCCATGCCATGTGCGATTTCCACAACATGGTCAAAACCTATCATGCGCGCTGCGCCTTTTAATGAATGTGATGCTCGCATTAATGGCTCAAGCAGGTTGTCATTGTTTGGATCGTTTTCCAGCTCCAGTAATTTTTCATTAATGATCTGGGTTTGTGATTCTGCTTCGATTGAAAAAAGCTCGAGCATTGATTCGTCCAGCTGTAGTTCATTAATGATTTCCCCGGGTGGTGAGGGAGGTTCAATATCAGGTTCTTGTTCCGTATTATTGGCTGTTATGCATTCTGATTTAAGAAAATTATCTAAATGCTGAATATTATTTTTTATGGCTCGGGTTTTGTTGTTGTACCAGTCATCGAGATCATCATGAGGTGTTTCATTCAGGTTAGAAATAATCAGAACACTATTGGTGATAACGATATACGTATCGTCATCAAGAAGGCGTGATTCAGTTATTAATAATCGAATAACTTTCTCTATTGCACGTGAAATTTCAGCAACGAGTGGAATGTTACATAGTTTGGCGCCGCTGATAATGGCTTCACAGGCTCGAGCGGCCTTGTCAAGATCGGCTTCGTTGGGGGTTGTAATTTTATTCTGATTAAATATGCCTGATAAGATAATGCAATTGTTTGTCGAGTCTCCTGTATAGAGGCTGTACATGCTGGCATCAATATTGTGCGTTGTTGTACTCATGTTCGTAGTGTACCCAGTTTTATATTGAGTAATTCGTGATCTATCAGGCCAACGTGTTTATCTTTGTGGTCAAAAGAACTCGCAACCAAATGATTGCTGTCTCCAGTTATTATGCTTGCAGCATCTTGAATGTGATTATTGTTTATTCGGTAAACACCCAGGATTTCATCGAGTTTCAATGCGTATTTTCCGGAGTCGAGTTTTATTATAATAAGTTTTTTCTTGTTTGTTGATTCGTCAGTCTGAGTTGAGCTGTTTGAAATTAATGCATCCAGAGATATGCATAATTCAAGCTCGCCACGGATATTTACCAGGCCGGTTATAAAAGTGTTTTTATTGTGGGGTATACTATGAATAATTTTATCGTTGTTTATTTCTATGAATAATGAAGTTTTCAATGCAAACCAGTTTTGTTGTGATCTGAAAATGATAACGGATAATGCTTCACCTGTGTCTTCATCAGCTTCTTGTTTGTATATTTCTGTATTGTTACTACAATAGTCTTCAGGTAAGTCGCGGTTCAAAAATGACAAGCCACTTTCAATGTATATATCACAGTTTCGACAGTGAATAACGTCTTTTAATTTCGGGCATTCATTTTTGTCGCTACGCCAAACTCCGATTTTATTCCAGCAGTCATTAATGATGTTATTTTTATTTTGCATATCTATTTTCGTACCACTTTATCTATGCGCTGCCTTATATGCTGTGCTTTTTTAGATTCACCTTTTTGATCAAGTAGTAGCGACAGGTGTGTTAATGACTCAATGTGGTTTGGGTCGAGGAAAAGGGCTTTTCGATATAAAGCCTCTGCTTTGCCATGTTCCTTACGTGCACCCTGGATGGTGGCAGCTAACGAAAAATAATCAGCATCTTGTTTGTCTGTGTCTATTTTATTGCAAATATCCAGTGCTTTATCGAGTTGTCCATCGTTAGCTAATTTTATTGCATCACTTATATTTACTATTTTCGATATCCCCGTCGGTTTATTGGAGGCAGGTTTTAATGGGGTTGCAATTCTCATAGTCCTGGGCTTTTCAGGAAGGGCGTTGTTAATCACAGGTCTTTTTGCGGTTATTTTTATTTTTTCCGGCTTTCTTGTTTTTTTTGTATTGGTCTTTATAAAGCCAAATGATTTTGGAATTTTACATGGCTTAAAATATTCATTTGGGATAATGTTGCTTTCAGAATGACCGATAAGTAAAAGCCCTTCATTCATTAATGCCGTTTGTATTTTGTTAAACGATAGTTTTTTCTTCTCACTATCAAAGTAAATAAACAGGTTTTTACAAAAAATAACATCGTAGTAGTTAGGTGTTGCTAATGTATTTATATCGAACAGATTGCCTTTCATAAAATTAATGGTTTGTTTTAATGTATCGTCTATATGAAAAGACCCGTCTACTTCTTTAAAGTATTTTTCTTGCATGAATTCAGGCATATTATTCCGGAATGAATTTGGTCTGTATATACCGTTCGATGCATATGTGACATTCTTTTGGCTTATGTCTATGGCATCAATTTTAATATGTTCCGCAGGGTAGCCGGCTTCCCGTAAGGCCATTGCTGCGGAGTAGGCTTCTTCGCCGCTTGATGACGGAATACTCATAATGCGAAATGGAGCGTTGTTGTATCGCTGCCTGTTTTTATTAGCATGCTTGACCAATGCGTCAAATGCCGAATTGTCACGAAAGAACCATGTCTCAGGGACAATAACTTCTTCAATCAGGCTGGTTAATTCCTTGTTTGAGTCTTGCAGTATCTGAAAATATCGATCGAGTTCATTGTTCCCGATTTCTTCCATGCGTTTACTGATGGCACTATCGAATGCAGATTGACCAATAGATTTAGCATCAATACCTATTTCCGTGTAAATCATTTGTATGATTCGTTCCATGCTCATGTCTGAAGGTCCGCGCGACTTATCCGGCAGTACGTAAATTGTTAAGGTTATTTACTTCTTCGGGTAATAATTGTTCAAGGTCTATGATTTGTATCTCATCATTTTTGTCTTTAGCAATATTGCCAAGATAGTGTGTTCCATTTTTTACTAATGTATGCTGAGTAAAATGATCGGTATCCAGTCGTGTTGTTCGTATTACTTTCTCTGCTATCAAACCAGTGTATTTGAATTCAGGGTGAAACTTGTTGTTTATAATAATGATACGTGTACACACTTTTTGCAGGTAAGTTTTTTTTGTTAACAACATAGGTAAATCTATGACCGGTGTTATCGTGCCCCGGTAATTCATCATCCCTGAAATGTAATCCTCTGTTTTAGGTACATGGTTTATATTAACCATAGGCAATATTTCTATTACATCTTGCGAACTAATGGCAAATGCTTCATCCGCAATAAAAAACACGAGAAATTGTTGTATAGCCATATTATTTCACTTTAAATAGAGAAACAGCCTGTTGCATGCTATTTGATGCTTGTTTAAGGTTTTGGATAGATTTGTTGGATTGTCTAAGCGAATCAGCTGTCTGGTGTGCTGTGTCATTTAGCTGAATCATGCTTTCAGTTATTTGTTCGCTACCCAGTGATTGTGATTGCATGCCCTCGGTTACATTTTCAAATCTTGGTGTTAATGCCTGAACTTCAACAATGATGGTTCCCAGCTGGCTTCCTATCTGGCCTATTTCATCAACGCTGCGGCTCACATCGTCAGAGAACTTGTCCATCCCCATAACACCTGCCGAAACGGCCGATTGCATTTCCTTTACCATCTGTTCTATATCCCAGGTAGCAACGGCTGTCTGGTCTGCAAGCCGTCTTATTTCTGTGGCGACTACTGCAAAACCCTTGCCGTATTCGCCGGCTTTTTCTGCTTCAATAGCGGCATTCAGCGATAACAGGTTTGTCTGGTCTGCAACCTTGTTAATGGTTGTTACGACGGTGTTAATGTTACTGGCCTTTTCATTTAATATTGCCAGCTTGGATGCGATGTTGTCAGTGGAGCTGCGCATGTGATGCATGGCATCTCCCATGCGTGATAGTGAATTCTGTCCATCTGACGCGGCACTTGCTGTTGTCTCGGAAACAGTTGCAATTTCTTCCATTGTTCTAAGAAGCTCTTTATTAGTTGCAGATATCTCAGTGACGGTTGCCATTATTTCATTGGTGCTCGCTGCCTGTTCACTGACAGTTGCTTCCTGCTGCTTTGCGGTCGCAGCAATTTCAGTTGCCGATGAGTTAACCAGTATTCCGGATTGTTGTACTTTGGAAACCAGGTTATTAAGCTGATTAATCATGGATTGGGTGTGTTCCGCGAGTATGTCAATATCATCATTGCCATCAAAGTCGCTGATATGTCCGGTCAGGTCTCCTTTCTCGGCCTGGGTAACAACCTCAACAAGGATGTTAATTTTGTTGCGTAACTCTTCTGTTATTTTTTGTTCCCTGATGATGGTTTTTTGTAATGCCTTGCTCATGACTTCCAGAGTCTTGGCGACATTGTTGACAGCATCATCATTGGTTTGTGTATTATTTAATTCATTAAATTCATCGGATGAAACGTTCTCCATGATTTTTTTGATGGAGGCAATGCCACTATCAACAGCGATGGTCATTGGTTTAAGAATGCCGAATAATAATAAGTATGCAAGCAGGGCAACACCGCCCATTGCGACCAATAGCATACTGATAACGATGATAGTGGTGTTGTTTGCACTATCAACAAGATCATTACTGATGACAGTAATATTTTCTGTCTGATTGTTGGTTAGAGTATGTAAGTTGCTGTTGAGGCGTGTCAGTATCGGGCCAATTTCACTACGGATCATATAGGCGTCCTGTCGCCATTTGTTACTACCGTGCATTTCAAGTACGCTATTTATCTTTTCGGAGAAACCGGCAACGCTGTTTGATATTTGTTCAAATGCATCAAGCTGTTCAAGTGTTAGAATGTCAGCATAGTTGTTTTGTATTTCATTAAAGTATTGCGTAAATATTTCCTGATAATTTTTAATTTCATCCAATGCCGTTTCATTACGAAAACCAAGGTATGCGCGTATGCCATTCATAAGACGTGACCACGTATAACGCATATTGAATATGGTTTGTAGAAGCTCATTGTTTTGTTTGCGTTCAGATTCGTCTGTTTCACCAGAAATCATGATGGCAATATTTTGCAGCACACCTTGAGTGATCGGGTTTATTTCTCTTGCGGACATGCTCATGCCGGGAAAGTTTTTTTGGTTATCGATTGCCAGTTCCATCATGGTATCCTTGAACCCTTTGAAAGCGTTAAAATCCGTTTCTATTTTGCTGACGAGAGTAAGGCTATTGGTACTTTCCTTGATGGTTTGCAGGCCTTTTAATTTTTTGAGTAGTGACTCTGCTTTAATCAGTTTTTCTTCAAATGTATCCTTGTAGCCGGGCTCTTTGCTGAGCAGGTAAAAACCCATACTGGATAGAGATTTTTCAATAGTGTTGGATAGCTCCATGACGGTAATGACAGCGACCTGATGTTCGGTCACAACAACGCGAGCGGATTCTTTTATACCAAGTAAACTGGACAAGGTCTTAATAGCAATGAGTGCAAGTATGATCAGCATAATGCCAAACCCACTCAGCATTTTTTGTTTAATACTTAATGTTTTCAGCTTGTTATAGACGGTTGCCATGATTTTTTCCTTGTCCTTGAGTTTTATAGTTTTATAAGTCAAACAATGTAAAATAATCACATAACTTATTGAAATAATTGATTAGTTTTGCAATTTACTGCTTGCACAATAAACCTATCGGCTCTAGTTGTGGAAAACTTTAGTGATTTAACAGGGAAATCAGGGTTTTATGTGGTGATAGTTGACGTTATGAATCAAGTGTTTGTTTGAGAGAGTAAATGAGATCAAGTGCTTGTCTGGGAGTGAGGCTGTCGGGATCAATATCCATGACGGCTTTTTCCAGTTTGCAGGGCTCAGCTTCAGAGAATAAGGCGAATTGTTGAGTTTGCTCTAATGCCGGTTGTGAGGAATGGTGCTGGTTTTCAAGTTCAATCAGACATTGTCTGGCAAATTGAATAACCTCGGTAGGTAAGCCTGCAAGAGCAGCAACATGCAGGCCATAACTACGATCAGCAGGCCCGTCCTTGACCGCGTGCATAAACACAATGCTTTCGCCATGTTCGACTGCATCCAGATGGACATTTTTTATATTCGGATGATCGTTTTCAAGGTCAGTCAGTTCAAAATAATGGGTAGCAAACAGGGTGAAAGCGCCAATTTTATTTGCCAGGTGTTCAGCGCATGCCCAGGCAAGTGACAGGCCATCGTAGGTGCTTGTTCCTCGCCCAATTTCGTCCATCAACACCAGGCTATTTGGAGTTGCATTGTTGAGGATGTTGGCTGTTTCTGTCATCTCGACCATAAAGGTTGAACGGCCACTGGCCAGATCGTCAGATGCACCAATGCGAGTAAAAATTCGGTCAATTGAACCAATGCGGGCAGACTCGGCCGGGACAAAGCTGCCGATAAATGCCATGAGCGTAATCAGTGCAGTCTGACGCATATAAGTGGACTTACCCCCCATATTTGGCCCGGTTATCATGAGCATGTGGCGTTGCTCATTCAGCAAAGTATCGTTTGGAACAAAAACCTGCTCCGATACTTTTTCGACAACAGGGTGTCTGCCGCCAATGATATGCAGCCCGGTTCCGGTATCAAGTGTCGGGCGGGTATAATTAAGTGTCTGGGCACGTTCTGCGAGATTGCATAACACATCCAGGTCGGCCAGGCCTTCCGCGCACTGTGACAGTATTTGATGTGACTGAGCCAGTGTTTTCAGCAGTTTTTCGTACAGATATTTTTCTCTTGCCAATGATTTTTCACGCGCACTGAGTACCTTGTCTTCAAAGGACTTTAAATCCGGCGTGATATAGCGTTCAGCATTCTTCAAGGTTTGCCTGCGGATATAATCATCCGGTACTTTGCCAACTTGTGCCTTTGAAATTTCTATATAATAACCATGTACGCGGTTATAACTTACCTTGAGCGTTGTGATACCTGTGCGCAGCTTTTCTTTTTCTTCGAGGTCAATCAAAAACTGATCTGCATGCTGGCTCAGTGATCTGAGTTCATCCAGCTCTTCATCAAAACCCGTAGCAATAACGCCGCCGTCACGTATCAGCATTGGTGGCTGTTCGATAATAGCGCGTTGTAGCAAGTCAACAATATCAGGGTGTTCGTTAATAGATTGGGCAATATTTTTTACAAGGGTATTTTCCAGTTTTACCAGTTCTTGTTGCAGTGTTGGCAAAGTTTGCAATGACAGACTCAGGGTAGACAGATCTCGCGGGCGGGCACTGCCCATAATAATGCGTGTCAGAATGCGTTCGATATCACCAATGCTTTGCAGTAAAGGTTGAATGCTGGTGTAGCACTGAAGTTGCAGTATTTCTTCAATGCAATCGAAACGCTGGTTAAGTGCGGCAGTGTCACGTAAAGGCCGATTGATCCAGCGACGCATCAAGCGGCTGCCCATGCACGTGACGCAATTATCGAGAATGCCTGCGAGTGTAAAATCATGCTGGTCAGATAAACTGCGTTCCAGTTCGAGGTTGCGGCGCGTAGCGGCATCCAGTATGACGGCCTGATCACGATGTTCGACCGTCAGTTTTGTGATATGTGGCAAGCTCGTGCGCTGGGTTTCTTTAGCATAATGAATCAGGCACCCTGCTGCATTAATGGCAACCGGGAGTTCATCACAACCAAAACCGGACAAGTCGTGTGTGGCAAACTGTTCTGTTAATAAACGTGTTGCGGTTGTGAATTCAAAATCCCAGGGCGGGCGGTACTTGAAGCCGACAGTATTTTTAAGGGTGTTGGCAATGGCCGACTCTTCATTAACGAGCAATTCAGCCGGGCTGATTCTTTCCAGTTCACTAAGCAATGCCTCGATACCGGTTACTTGCAAAATATTAAATCGACCATTAGTAATATCAAGTGATGCGAGGCCAAAATTATTGTCCACCTGATCCACTGCGCAGAGAAGGTTGTCTTTGCGTTCTTGCAGCAGGGACTCTTCGGTAATGGTGCCGGGTGTAATGATCCTCACAACCTGGCGTTCAACAGGACCTTTGCTGGTTGCCGGATCACCTGTTTGTTC
>JAADHQ010000126.1 GCA_013151795.1 Gammaproteobacteria bacterium
CAGCACCATGGCAAGCAAGCTATTATAGAAACAGAATCGGGCCAATTGGTAAACTGCAAGGTAAGACAAAATCTGGGCAGTATCGTATGCGGTGATAATGTAGTATGGAAGCCTGCACTGGAGGATCAAGGAGTCATCCTTGCCATTGAAGAAAGAAAAAATGTTCTGGCCCGGCCTGACTTTCGTAAAAAACCAAAACCCTTTGTAGCCAATATTGATCAGATTATTATTGTTACTGCGGTAGAACCTGAACCAAGCCAGCACTTGCTTGACCGCTATCTTGTCATACTTGAAACGGTTAAGCTGCCTGGCATTATTGTTGCCAATAAAACAGACTTGCTGACTTCCGGGAATAAGAACAGCATCAATAACCTGCTCTCAATATATAAGGATATTGGTTACAATATTATCCATACCAGTGTTAAGACAAACCAAGGGCTTGATGAGCTAAATAACACACTGCATAACCAGCGCAGCATTCTTGTTGGCCAGTCGGGCGTTGGCAAATCAACTATTATTAATCACTTATTACCTGACCTTGAATTAAGAACCAATAAGCTTACACAAGCAAACCATGGGAAGCATACTACTTCATCATCGGTTCTGTATCACTTGCCTTCCAGTGGTGACATTGTTGATTCACCGGGTATTCGTGATTTTTCCATTTGGCATATTACTCCTCAGGATGTTGAATCAGGATTCATTGAATTCAAACCTTATAAGATGAAATGCCGTTTTAATAATTGCAGGCACATCAATGAGCCTGACTGTGCAGTTAAACAGGCCGCTGAAGAAAATATAATATCCAGGGAAAGATTAGCGAGCTATCAGGAAATGTTGAAAGAGATTGAATTGAATAAGTAAGGATTTTTGATGGCTTGGGAACAGGGATAGTTTAGTAATGTTTGTATTTCAGGGATCTTTTATCGCGGCCGAGGACCGCTCCTACTAAAAATGGTCTTCGTTTTTTTCAGGTGTCTTGCTAGCCCGGTGGCCATAACATGGCTCTGCCACCTAACAGGTGCATATGAATATGGAAAACGGTTTGCCCGGCACCCGCATTACAATTCATCACTGCGCGATAACCTTGCTCTGATATCTCTGATTGGCTTGCTATCTCTTTTGCTGCGAGATACATTTCACCAACAAGGCTTGCATCTGTTTCCTGCAAATCATTAATGGTTCTGATATGCTTTTTAGGAACAATTAAAACATGCACCGGTGCCTGAGGGTTTATATCACGAAAAGCCAGCACGTTATCATTTTCATACACAACATCGGCCTTGATTTCACCGGTTACCATTTTACAAAATAAACAATCTGACATAACTATTCCTTTATTACTTAAATACTTCAGGCATAAACATCAATCAACGAACGTGAATCGTAACTCAAGGTACTGCCTTCAATATTATCAAGATATGAAAAAATAGCTCTCTGAGCTTGAGGAGCCAAACTGGAAAGATCAGGCTTTTCTCTGCGTGCACGTTGTTCGAATGTGTATCGTTCGGAACTGGAAGCATTCCTTGATTTTGCAGGGTTACCTAATACCTCGCCTTGCAATATTCTTTCTGAAGGCTCGCGCCCTTGACTCTGCCGTGACTGAAGATCAGATTTAGAACCATTAGACGATTTAACGTCCACCAATTGAGGTGTTCGTGGTGAAATATATGGCACTGGATAGGCGGCTACTTCCATCAAACTGCTCTTTTCTATGAAGATGTCAGGTTATCGAACAAGTTTAGCATATCTTGAGCATCCGCCAAGACAGGCCTACTGTCATGATAACATCATGTAAATTATAACTATTTAGCGAAATCAGAGGCTTATAAAGGCAAGTATAGCTAATTATATAATGTTAAATATCACGTCTGTCTGAAAATGCATGAGAAAGTGTCCCTCCATCGACAAATTCAAGCTCACCCCCAAGCGGAATACCATGTGCAAGGCGGGTTGTACGAATATCACGTTTTTTACCCATTTCACTAATATAGTGGGCGGTTGCCTCACCCTCGACTGTCGGATTTGTTGCGATAATCAGTTCCTGTATATCGCCTTCATTCAGTCTCAAGGCAAGTTTATCGAGCCCCAATTCATCCGGGCCAATGCCGTCCAGTGGTGATAAATGCCCCATAAGGACAAAATACCGTCCTTTGTATCCTGTCACTTTATCTATCATCATTACATCTGATGGTGTTTCAACAATACAAATACTCGAAACATCTCGCCCCGGGTTAGCACAAATAGAACACAAATCATCTTCAGTCAACGTACGACATTTTTGACAATGTCCGATGTTTTCAACTGCAGATAATAAAATTGATGACAGATTTCTTGCACCATCACGGTGTCGCTCCAATAAATAAAAAGCCATGCGTTGCGCACTCTTGGGGCCAACACCCGGGAGCACTCTTAATGCTTCAATCAATTGATCTATAAGTGGTGATAACGACATCAGATGATTTTAACCCTAAAACGGCATTTTAAATCCAGGCGGCAAAGGGATACCAGCTGTCATACCAGACATCTTTTCCTGAGAAGCCTCACTCACCTTGTGCACTGCATCATTAACGGCTGCAGCAATCATATCTTCCAGCATGTCACGGTCTTCCTTAATCAGGCTGTCGTCAATTTTAATACGGCTCACTTCGTGTTTACCGTTCATGGTTACTGTTACCATGCCACCGCCGGACTGCCCATTGACTTCCATATTGGCAAGCTCTTCTTGCGCCTTCTGCATATTTTCCTGCATCTGCTGCGCCTGTTTCATTAAATTTCCCAGACCACCTTTCATAACAACCTCTATTTATTTATCAAATCATAAAATTTATTCTGTGGGTTCAATCACAGCAGCATTAATATCCGCATTAAGGGTGTCTTGCAGTTCCTGAACAAATGGATCTTGCTTGATTGTATCAACCGCATGATCCTGTTTTTCCTGTATTGCCCGCTGTTTATGTTCTGCAGGTGATTCCAGTTCAGGCTTCGATATTTTCATATCGACAGTCATCGTCTCATTAAAATGTGCGCTCAGGGCCTGTTCCAGTCTTTTTCTGGCACTGTCTGTGCAAAGTTGCTCAAAAGAAGGATCAAGAACTAACCGAAAAGTATTCCCATCCCTTTCACTCAGTACACTATGAGCAGCAAGTTCTTTGGCGATAGCTTTTAATCCGAGGGCATCAACAATCTGACCCCATTCAGACGAGCCATAATTATTACCCGCCGGCGTCGATTCTATTTTTGGTGTTATTTCCTCAACCGCTTTTTTTTGTACTTGCTGTGAAGGCTGACTAACGGTTTCAACACTGGACTGCGTACTCGCTTTTGGCGTTTTAGGTACAGAAGCAGGTGCATCATAAGGTTTAAAGGCCAACAGCCGTAACATAACCATTTCAAAACCGGATTGCATATCTGGTGCCAGAGGTAAATCCCTCTTTCCTATCAATCCAATCTGATAATATAACTGCACATCTTCAGCAGGAATTATTGTTGCTAACTCAAGCACCAGATCTTTATCCCCCTGCGAATCATCAATAGCATTGGGTACCATTTGTGCTATCGCAATACGATGCAACATAGACAAGATATCGGTCAGAATAACCATAAAATCCGGTGATTTTTCTGCCAGTTCATTGATTTCATCAAGCACTCTGGCAGCATCATTGCTGATAAGCGCTCGCAAAAGATTCTCTACATGATGATGCTCAATGGTGCCCAACATATCATGCACTTCAGACGACTTAACCTGCCCTCCACCATGCGCAATAGATTGATCCAGTAAACTTAATGCATCCCTCATACTGCCATCAGCCGCACTCGCAATGGCATGCACAGCTTTATTATCAAATTCAACCTTTTCCTGGCCGAGAATAAACTGCATGTGGTCAGCAATTAGCTTCAATGGCATGCGTTTTAAATTAAATTGCAGGCAACGTGACAAGATAGTAGCCGGTAATTTTTGCGGGTCCGTTGTGGCCAATAAAAATTTAACGTGCGGTGGAGGTTCTTCCAATGTTTTTAATAATGCATTAAAACTATGATTGGATAGCATGTGGACTTCGTCAATCAAATAGACCTTGAAGCGGCCTCTGGTAGGGGCGTATTGAACATTTTCCAGTAATTCTCTGGTGTCTTCTACTTTGGTTCTTGATGCTGCATCCACTTCCAGTAGATCAATAAACCTGCCCTCATCAATTTCCTGACAGGCACTACAAACACCACAGGGTGTTGAGCTAATGCCTTCTTCGCAATTTAATGATTTGGCAAGAATCCTGCCAATGGTGGTTTTGCCTACGCCGCGAGTGCCTGTAAACAGAAAAGCATGATGCAAACGATCATTATCAAGCGCATTAATCAGCGCCCTGAGGACATGTTCCTGTCCAACCATTTCGGAAAAATTCTTTGGTCTCCATTTCCGAGCCAAAACCTGATAACTCATACAGAACTCACAATTAGGTAAATTAAATCAATTAAAAAGCATTACTGATATTTTCATGCTACCTGGATGCATATGAATTATAAATCAT
Source organism: Gammaproteobacteria bacterium (assembly GCA_013151795.1). Taxonomy (GTDB): domain Bacteria; phylum Pseudomonadota; class Gammaproteobacteria; order JAADHQ01; family JAADHQ01; genus JAADHQ01. The sequence goes on from JAADHQ010000126.1 coordinate 4,527, forward strand.
TTGAGACAAGAATATTAATGTTTTTTATTATTAAAAACATGAGCTTGGAATTAAATGGTAATAACAACGAGAAAGGCGGCGGCTTAAACCAGCCACACCCCGGCGCCCAAATCCACTGTTACCGTTGCTCCCTTCCAGGCCTGGCGGAGTTCACAGCTTATTGTCGCGAGGGGACCGATAAAAGCCACCATAACAATCACTTCAATTTACTATAGTACCAAATTCATCCCTATATTGCATAAGAAAATCAGGTTACCTGAATGCGAACATTCAACCTGAGAAAGTCAAGAAAACAGGGGGATGAAGAGCCTTCCAAAATTGCATCGGCCATTAAACTACTGTAATCTTTCGACCTCAATCAGGAGAGGTGTCTGAGCGGCTTAAGGAGCACGCCTGGAAAGTGTGTGTAGGTTTACCCCTACCGAGGGTTCGAATCCCTCCCTCTCCGCCAATAAAGAACATATTCAGTTAACCAAGATACAATCTCAAAACAAGCCCATTAAGTTAAACTGGAGGGATTTGAACCCTCGGTTATATTAGGCCGGTTTGACTAAAAGACAGGATGTCTTTTAGCACAGTGCAAAGCACTGCCCCGAAGGGGTGAGCTCCAGGGATGGAGCGAATGAATCCCTCCCTCTCCGCCAAAATAATAATTCACCATCAACCTCATCATGAAATCAAAACAAACAAGCAAACCAGACTGGAGGGATTAGAACCCTCGGTTATATTAGGCCGGTTCGACTAAAAGACAGGATGTCTTTTAGCACAGTGCAAAGCACTGCCCCGAAGGGGTTAAGTAGCTAGGTACAAGGTACAAGGTACAAGGTACAAGGTACAAGGTACAAGATTACTGCAAGAGCATTTCGATTATAAGGGCTTTTCGTTGCTGTGTTGAATCATTGATACTATTGAAGAACTGGAGAAAAAATTCTTCGATCTCCTTTACGTTCTTCTATGCCTTTCCATTTTCTTTTACGCCAATCAATTTCACGTCGTTCATTTCCATATGCACGATGTATGAATTCACGAATAAGTAAGCGGTGCCCGAACGGACTTTTTTTATTGAATTTCTTGATGAATTTTTTTGCTGTTTTCTCATCACGAATATTCACAACACAAAAAAAACCTTTATTCGTGTGTTTAACAACTGGTGCAATTATCTTTACTTGTGAATTCTTATCCACGTGCATAAACATGTTGGAAATTTCATATTTGTAATTTTTACCAGGTAGATCTCCTATAAAAATATCCATATCTACAATACTCCTTTCTCTATTATCCTTGTTAAGGCTACATCTATATAACCTCATATCAATAAATCATTACTACACTATATTTATCCCAAAAGTATCGCTCATCGTAAAACTCACTGAGCATTAAGATCATGATTGTATGAATATTCCAACTGACTAAACATACATTATCATTATAAAATTAATTATATTCCCTTATAATGAAGAAAACATAAGCATTACAAAAATTAATTCAAAACTGACAAAACAGAATCCATTATAATTTATACCAGGATATTATGAACCTTAATATTATTAATCAGTCAATTATAACATCAATTACGCAATTTAAATAATTACCTAAAGGTGTCTAATTTGAAATATTCATTCTCACTAATACTTGTTTCTTTATTTATCTCAGGATGCACTATCACCTTAAAACCGGAACAATTAACAGCTGCTGAAATATTAAAGCCTGGTATGTCGATCGAATTAAATCAACCCATTAAAATTGATCCAAACTCGGCGTATATTTTCATGCAAAATGGTCATTTCATATCAGAATCTGACCTTAATAATTATTACACCTATTGCAAACTTGAAATGTACAAACCTGTAGAAATCCCACGCACAATAAAACCAGCAAAATTTATTATAAAAAAAATTGTTACACAAATAGAGTATGTTATGACAAAACCTGTAAAACTAGCCATGTCAGGATCACTCATCGCTGATGGCTCAGGTATTGAACTGTATTTTACTACCTTATATCTTGAGTCTGATATCAACCCTGGCGTTGAACTCTTGAGTTGTGAATACTGGCGTGATCCAACCAGTTTTGAAGGGCATGTGACACTAAAGGATATAAAACAAACACTTGAAGGGATTTTTCAAATAACAGAACAATAGCAGTGTATTATCCTGCTTTTTTCTTTAGCTCTCTATGCTCATTCAGATCAAGTACTTTCGCTTTTTCTGCAGTTTCTGAATATATATCAATATCTTCCAATGTATAGGGATGACCTGCTTTAACAGAATAATTATATATGGATTTTTTAATAGAAAGTTTGAGCCTGCCCATCCTGAACGGTATACCATACTCCAGAACTGTTTTAGCAGGTGCTCTGACATTATTAACCCATACGCCATTCGTACTATTAAAATCGATCATGACAATTTTATTATCCGTAACGATCAAGTCAGCGTGATGACGTGAGGCATAGAAATCCATTAATACAATGTCTGAAACGATAGATTTTCCAAGCACGTGTTTACCTTCACCGAGCTTGTGAATAATCATATTGCCTTTATTATCTTTTATTTCCAAATCAATCATAACTAATACTAATCATTTTACGTTCTACTTTAATTTCCTTTGTTAAACATAACCTTCGAGGTCGCACAGCTACGCTGAGCTGAGGATTCTAACAAATTATCACATTGTAAAATATCAGACGAACACCCTATTCCATGTAAGATATTCCTTACAACGGCAACCTTTACCAGACAAAAAACAGGTAATAATTACATAAGATATGCTTGGAAGTTTTCTTCAATTGGCAAGAATGCTATTTATTCTTCTTTCTATATGATTTTACAGTTTGCCTGCCTACATCATTTCTTGGCTTTCTTCTTTCACTTGTTTTACTTCGTTTCCCCTCAAAAGGGTTTTTTCCTTCCTTAAATTCAATTCTGACCGGCGTCCCGACAAGCTTTAAAACCTTACGGTATGTATTCATAAGATAACGTTTATAGCTTTCCGGCGTAGATTTAGCCTGATTACCATGTAGCACGATAACAGGTGGATTACGTCCTCCCTGATGCGCATACCTGAGTTTGATTCGTCTTCCTTTCACCAAAGGGGGTTGATGATCTTCGATTGCACGTTCAAGTATGTCGGTCAATTGAGGTGTTGATAAATTACGCGTTGCTGATTCATATGCCTTTTGAACAGAATCAAATAAATGACCAATACCCGTCCCATGCAGGGCAGAAATAAAATGGATCTCGGCAAAATCGAGAAAAGTCAGTTTATAATCAAGCTCGTTTTTTATTTTTTCTTTCTGGTCTTCCTGCAGATTATCCCATTTATTAACGGCCAGTAATAATGCACGACCGGTCTCAAGTACGAAACCAAGTAATGTTGCATCCTGATCAGAAATCTCTTGTTGAGCATCCAGAACAATAATAACAACGTTAGACTCTTCTATTGCCTTTAATGCCTTTATTACACTGAATTTTTCTATTGCTTCATGCACTTTACTTCTTCGGCGAACGCCCGCTGTATCAATCAAGGTATAGGCCTGACCATTCTTTTCAAAAGGAATGTATATACTATCTCGTGTAGTACCTGGCATATCAAATGCCAATACCCTGTCCTCACCTATCAGTCGATTAACCAATGTTGATTTACCAACGTTAGGTCGCCCAAGAATAGCAACCTTAATACCGGTAACGCTATCATTACCTGACTCGGATTCTTCCTGTAACGGGAATTTTTCTATTGCTTGCTTCATCAGTTGCAATACACCCCTGCCTCGACTACCGGCAGCGATCGCTAATGGTTCTCCCATTCCCAATTCATAAAAATCACTAACTGCAGTATCTGCGTTAACACCATCTATTTTGTTAACAACCAGGATAACAGGCTTGTTTATTTGCCTTAACTCACTGGTAATTAAATGGTCAGATGCTGTTACGCCATTTCTCGCGTCGACGAGGAAAAGAACCACATCTGCTTCATCAATTGCCAGGCGAGTTTGTTGCGCCATTAATTCATCAATAGCTTCACTTTCACCACTCAACCCACCCGTATCAATTACCAGATAAGGTGACCCGCCAACTTTCCCATGGCCGTATTTACGATCACGCGTCAGCCCGGGGAAATCAGCAACCAAGGCATCACGTGTTTTGGTCAGGAAATTAAATAACGTTGACTTGCCAACATTAGGGCGCCCTACAAGGGCGATAACAGGAATCATGGTTTTGTATGAACCTTTGGAGTTAAAGAATCTAAATAAATAAAAGATGCGGCGATAATAAATATCTTACTGAAATACATATCAGAAAATTTTCCTATATGAAAATTCTGATTCAAACAAATAATATTAATTTAACGTAATCTGAAAAAAGCTCTCACTCAGTTCGTTATTTTATAAGCAATCATCTCACCACTTTTGCCAAGACTGACTAAAATATTGCCTTTAACAATGGGGGATACCTGAATGCCACTACTATCTGCCTGAATTCGAGAAACCTGGTGTCCATCTTTTTGATCAAGGAAGTGCAAATAACCTTCAAAATCTGCAACTACAATATATTTACCCCACGCAACCGGGGCGGTAAGTGATCTCCACAGCAACGCATCCTGACGCCACAATGACGCACCATTTCTGGTATGTAATGACCACACCTGGTCTGTTGCGTCAGTTAGATAAATATTTTCATCTTTTACTGTTAGTCCAGCAAATAACGAAATTTTACGGCGCCAGATAACATCACCATCCCTTTCGCTTATAGCCGCTATATTACCCTGAAAAGCTGCTATATAAATGACTCCATTACTAATAACCGGATCAGCATCGAGATCGATAATACGTTGCAACTCAGTTCGCCCTTTCGGGATACCTACTTTCCTTTGCCAATTCTGACGACCACTTTTCAGATTAATTGACACCAATTGGCCATTATCAAACCCGCTAATAACATAACCAGATGAAATAACGGGTTTACTGGTTCCTCTTAATGTCAGAGAAGGTTCCCGTTTCTGAAACTCCCACAATATCTTCCCCTGTTTTAGATCCATTGCAGTCACACGCCCGTCGGTAGTTCTGACAACCACGGTGTTCAGGCTAATTTGAGGAACAGATAATACCTCACTGGATACTTTGGTAAGCCATATTTGTTTACCGGTAGAACTATCATATGCAACCACTTCGGCTTTTCGGGTGCCCACTACCACAACCCCCAGACCAACCCCGGGGCCGGCTGAAATTTTATTTTTTGTTTCTGTTTTCCAAACTTGTTTTCCTGTGCCCAGAGTAAAGGACAATATATTGCCATCACGGGATGCTACATATATTTTTTCATCCTCTATCACGGGAATCAACCGCAGTAACTGCTCTCCACTGCCTTTTCCTATGCTGACAGACCAGATTTTTTCAACATTGACCTTCCCTTTTAGTTCAGTTAATTTACTGGGCGGCGTTGAGTTGTCATCACCACTAAAATAACTTGTTATCCAGGTACAACCACTTGTCAGCGTTGAAATAAAAATTATTACTAAAAAACGTTTCATCGGTACTTTACCTTATTGAACTTTGGCAAGATCATCAATTTTAAATTCAAGTGACGGACTGACCCGGGTCCCTGCGGGAACTAACTGCCTCGCTTTTTTATAGGCTACCAAGGCACTATCTTCATTACCTTTTTTAAGGAAAATATCACCCTTTAATTCTTCATACATGGCGCTGAATTTACCACCATCAACGTTCGATACCAGAGCACTGGCTGAATCAGTTTCACCCATAGAAAATAATAATCTGGCCAAACGAATGCCTGTCAGTCGTTTAACCTCCTGAACATCGGTATGGTCATATGCCCATTGTAAATGGGTTTTTGCTGAGGCCATATCGTTACTGTCTATTTTCATCTTTGATAATGACAAGGCAGAATAAACAGCATAAGGTGTTTTTGTGTATTTTTTTATAATTTCATCGGCAAAAGCCTTCGCCTGATCATTTTTTTTATTCTGAATTGCTAACTCAAGCTGATCATACAATGTTGAAGCCTGAATAGCCTGATTTTCCTGATAATCACCCCACCAGCGCCAACCAAATAAAATAGACAGGCCCAGTACAGCACCTAAAACGACCGACATGCCATTTTCTTTCCACCATTTTTTTAGCTCTTCTACACGTTCTTCATCAGTAGCATAATCCACAATCACTTCCTCTCATTTCTGGATTTGTTTATTCTATTCTGTATAACACCAATTTCAGTTAACTAGTTCAATAATTCATCTACTATATCCGGCAAATCAGACATCGCTATCATACGCTGATCTTCACCACTACGCAGGAATTTTACACCCACCGATGATTTCTGCAGTTCATCTTCACCAATGATCAATGCTAGTCGAGCACCACTTTTGTCTGCTCGTTTCATTTGTGATTTGAAGCTGCCCCCGCCACAATTCAGTAACAATCGTAAACCCGGTACTTTCTCTCGCAAGATTTCTGATAGTTCCATGGCTTTAATTTCAGCTTCAGTGCCGACATTAATCAAATAAACATGCGGCGCTGTATCATCTGGCTTGATGCCCTGATCTTCCAGTAATGCGATCAAACGCTCCTCGCCAAGTGCAAAACCGCATGCATGTGTTGGCTTGCCGCCCAGTTGAGCAATCAAACCATCGTAACGACCACCTGCGCAGACTGTTCCCTGAGCGCCTAAACTATCTGTTACCCATTCAAAAACTGTATGGCAGTAGTAATCCAGACCTCGCACAAGACGGGTATTTACCTGATATGTTAACCCTGCCTGATCCAATAACATTTTAAGGCGTGTAAAATGAGCACTGGAATCGGCACCCAGATGATCCATCAACTTTGGAGCAGTCTCGATCAAGCCCTGCATATCAGGGTTTTTACTGTCCAGTATTCGTAGGGGGTTTGAATCGAGCCGCCTGATACTATCTTCATCAAGCTGGTCTTTATGCGCATTAAGATATTTAACCAGTATATCGCGATACACCGCCCGCTCTTCAGCGCTACCCAATGTATTAATTTGTAATTCAATATTTTCAAGCCCCAGGTCTCGCCATATCCGGGCACTCAGCAATATTAACTCTGCTTCAATTTCAGCCCCATCCATGCCATAGGTCTCGACACCGACCTGATGAAATTGACGATAACGACCTTTTTGAGGCCGCTCATGCCTGAACATGGGCCCCATATACCAAAAACGTTGTATCTGGTTAAAGAGCAAGCCATTCTCTATACCTGCCCGGACACAACCTGCTGTTCCTTCCGGCCTCAATGTCAGGCTATCACCATTCCGATCTTCAAAGGTATACATCTCCTTTTCAACGATATCAGTTACTTCACCTATTGAGCGTTTGAACAGTTCCGTTTTCTCTACAACAGGCATGCGTATTTCCTGATAACTGTACGCAGCTAAAATACGACGAATCGTACTTTCAAGGTATTGCCAAAGTGGAGTTTGCTCAGGCACAACATCATGCATGCCCCGGATCGCTTTAATACTCTTGCTCATATTCTTCCTATTATTCCTGCTCTGAGTGATCGCCAGACTCTTTTCAGGAAACTTTCACTTCTATTTGCTCACTGCCGTCGCCCGATTCTTTTTTTCTGGCTATTGCTTCGCGTATATTTTTTTCCAGTTCATCAACCAGGTGTTCATTCGTTATTTTATGTGAAGGTTTGCCATCTACATAAAGTAGATTAGGTGTCCCACCCGTCAAACCAACACTCACTTCTTTTGCTTCACCCGGGCCATTTACAACACAGCCAATTACAGCCACATCAATAGACTCTTGCACATCCTCAAGACGTGATTCAAGCTCATTCACAGTAGCGATTACATCAAAATTTTGTCGCGAACAGGAAGGGCACGCAATTAGATTAATACCCTTATTACGCAAATGAAGGCTTTTCAATATATCAAAACCAACCTTGATCTCTTCTACCGGATCCGCTGCCAGTGAAACACGTATTGTATCACCTATCCCATCGGCCAATAACATGCCCAGGCCAATAGATGATTTAACTGCACCAGCGCGTAAACTACCCGCCTCTGTTATTCCTAAATGCAAGGGCTGTTCTATCTGATCAGCGAGTAAACGATAAGCACCTACGGTCATGAATATTTCCGAGGCTTTTAAACTGATTTTGAAATTCTGAAAATCAAGCCTGTCCAGAATATCAATATGGCGCATAGCCGATTCTACCAATGCTTCTGATGTAGGCTCTCCATATTTTTTCTGCAAATCTTTTTCCAGAGAACCTGCATTCACGCCAATCCTGATTGGTATATTATGATCGCGCGCACTATCAACAACTTGTCTTACCCTGTCTTCCTTACCAATATTACCAGGGTTTAT
>JAADHQ010000123.1 GCA_013151795.1 Gammaproteobacteria bacterium
TTAAGTACAATACGCGCTCTTGATATGCCCACAAGGGGCTTTCAATTAACTCCTTGTCTTACTCGGTAGCCACATCGTTACTCGGGAAGACATGAACCCGTAGGGAGAAATAATGAGACACTACGAAATTATATTTCTGGTCCATCCGGATCAGAGTGAGCAAGTTCCTGCAATGGTAGAACGTTACCGTTCAACTATTGAATCTAATGGTGGAGCGATTCATCGTCTGGAAGACTGGGGTCGTCGCCAACTGGCTTATCCCATTCAAAAGCTCCATAAAGCACATTACATCATGATGAATGTTGAGTGTAACGCCGATACACTGGAAGAAGTTACCAGTGCCTTCCGCTTTAATGATGCCGTTTTACGTAACATGGTCGTTAAGATGAAAGAGGCGGTTACTGAACCTTCTTTAATGGCTAAAGCCAAGGAAGAAAAAGACAGTCGTAGCAGTTATCGTGATAACGCTTCATCAGAGAGATCCGGGCAACCGGCAGCGGCAGCAGCTGTAGCAAGCACTGATGTTGATGCAGCAGATACGCCTGCACCAGAAGTTGAGGCCGAATCACCAAAAGCAGATGCGCCTGCAGTAGAAGCAGAAGCTGAGGCGGAATCACCGGAAGCGGCTCCAGAAGCATAGACGATTGAGTGAAGGTGGCTCAGAGGATAGCAACAGACTAACGCTAACCGGACAGGTGATAAATGAGTTCAAGACTCGCGTAACACCCGCCGGGATACCGATAACACGTTTTACACTGGAACATTCATCGTTGCAGGTTGAAGCAGGTCATCAAAGAAAGGTTGAATGTCGTATTGTTGTTATAGTTCAGGGTGAAACGCTTCATCTTAAATTGAAAGAATCAGGTAAGGGTGCAGAAGTTAAGGTAGACGGTTTTATTTGCTATGAAAGTAGCCAGAAAATGGAAACCAGATTAGTTCTTCATGCGCTCGACATTAATTGAATAGAAGTATCAGGATAAGAGGAAAATACAATGGCACGTTATTTCAGACGTAAAAGATTTTGCCGCTTTACAGCAGATGGTGTTGATCAGATCGATTATAAAGATCTCGCAACGCTGAGAAATTATGTTTCAGAGACAGGCAAGATTGTTCCTAGCCGTATTACAGGAACCAAAGCAAAGTACCAGCGCCAGTTATCAACTGCGATCAAGCGCGCTCGTTACATTGCTTTATTACCTTATACAGACCAGCATTAAGTCTGTAAACGTAATAGATAGTTAAGGATATCAGGGTGCGCGCAATAGCGTCTTATATCTTGAAAGGCATGCTGCAGGCAATATTGTCTGCATCGGTGCCGGCCGTACTTAGCCTCAGCGCACCTTTTATGCTGAAGCTGCTATTGATTTATTTTAGCGGTATTGTTGTTGCGTTGATTACGCTTCGCATGGGGCCTCGGCAGGGTTTTACAGTATTATTTGTATCGGTGATTGCTACCGTGTTGGCAGCCCAGTTCATGGGGCTTAATAATGCGAGTGGGCTGGATCTCTGGAACACGATATACCTCTGGGTGCTGGTTTGGTTGGGTGCCAGTGTTTTGCAGACAAGTCGGTCATTGGTATTAATGCTGGAAGTGGTTGGTTTGATGGGCATGTTAACGATTCTGGCCTTTTTTGTGTTGGTTGATAATCCGATACAAACAAACATGAAGTTATTACAGCCAATTGGTGTGGTATTGAATCATCCGGATTCGGGTATGAATCCGACTGAAGTAACTACCATGATTAATAGTGCAGCAAAACTGCTGGCTGGTAGTGTTGTGACTTATACAGTATTAGGCGTAATGATCTGTGTATTTGTTGCACGTTCATGGCAAGCAAAGTTATTTAACCCGGGTGGGTTCAGGGAAGAATTTATAACCATGCGTTTTGGTCAGAAAATGGGTTTTCTGGCTATTGGTTTGATTGTCGCGTTGACGTTTTCCGGAGCGCTGGGGCAGCAGATAAGCCTGATGTTGATGAATATCAGTATGGTGTTGGGTTTATTGTTTGTTGTTGCCGGTTTGAGTGTTACGCATGGACTGGTTGCACTACGCGAGAATAAAGGTTTCTGGTTGGTAGGGATTTATGCCTTGCTGATTATATTAAGCAAGATTATGGCACCATTTTTGATGACGTTGGCGCTAAGTGATATCTGGGCGGATTACCGCTCCCGGTTTCGAAAGAATTAATGTCATTGTATGTTGACTGGTAACAGTCAGGTTTTTATGAATTTAATATTATTGATAGGGTGAGAATGATGGAAGTAATACTGCTAGAGAAGGTTGAAAATCTGGGTAACCTCGGTGACAAGGTTAACGTAAAGCCTGGTTTCGGGCGTAATTTCCTGATCCCTGGTGGTAAGGCGACGGCAGCAACAGCTAAAAATCTGGCTGCTTTTGAAGAGCGCCGGGCAGAGCTTGAAAAAGTAGCAGCGGAAGCACTGACTACGGCTGAAAGCCGCAAGACGGCATTGGAAGCAGTTAGTATTACTATCACTGCCAAAGCTGGAGACGAAGGCAAGTTATTCGGTTCAGTAGGTTCGATGGATGTTGTTGAGGCAGTAAAAGCAGCAGGCGTTGATGTAGCCAAGAAGGAAGTGCGTATGCCTGCAGGGCCTATTCATGAGTTGGGTACATTTGAAGTTGGTTTCCATCTGCATTCTGATGTTGATGTCAGCTTATCGGTTGTTGTTGAAGCCGAATAAAGTTTGCCAGATATGAGTAATAAAAAAACCGGAATTGCTTCCGGTTTTTTTGTGCGCTTTTTCTTTGTATAAAACACATTAGAATAGCGGGTTAAAATAGTTATATATTATTAATAACTCATTCTTATCCAGTTAAGTCATTGATTCATTTTCACGGTAGGCAAATTACAAAAAAACAGTGAGTAAAAAATCAATTTCGCTATTGAGTATGGCATGCCTTCAGTGCATCATAGCTATTCAATTTTATAAAAACGATAAACCACTTTACACCTATAATTTATGCCAGAGTCAATGCCATTTTCTGCTGTCATGGACAGTGAAACAGCTCGATTAAAAGTGCCGCCCCATTCGCTGGAGGCTGAGCAAGCCGTATTGGGCGGGCTTATGCTGGATAACGAAGGCTGGGATCGCATAGCCGATGTTGTTGTACCCGATGACTTCTATCGTTATGACCATCGCTTGATTCTGCTTGCTATTATTAGTTTGTCCGAGGCGAGCAAACCCTTTGATGCAGTGACTGTTTCCCAATGGTTAAAAAATACCGAAGAGTTGGAAGAGGCCGGTGGCCTGGCTTATCTGGGTGAGCTGGTACGCGAAACGCCGAGTGCGGCAAACATAAAAGCCTATGCCGAGATTGTTCGTGAACGTTCAATATTGCGTCAACTGATTGAAGTCGGTACAAATATCGCTGATAGCGGTTACAGCACCGAAGGGCGCGACAGCAAGGAGCTACTTGATCGGGCTGAAACGGCCGTTTTCAAGATTGCCGAGCAGGGTAGTCGTGGCAAGCAAGGTATGCAGAGCATCAAGTCTTTACTGGCCGCTGCTGTTGATCGTATTGATACATTGTATCAGCAGGATGATCCCTTGACGGGTGTACCCACCGGGTTTTCTGATTTTGATGAAGCAACTTCTGGTATGCAGCCATCTGATCTGGTTATTATCGCTGGTCGTCCTTCGATGGGTAAAACTACCTTTGCAATGAACATTGCTGAAAATGCAGCGATAAAACATCAGAAGCCGGTAGCTGTTTTCAGTATGGAAATGTCAGGTGAGCAATTGGCGATGCGTTTAATGTCTTCTCTTGGACGGATAGACCAGACTCGTATCAGAACCGGAAAGCTCGATGATGATGACTGGCATAGATTGACTTCCTCTATGGGTATTCTTGCGGATGCACCATTATATATAGATGATACTCCGGCTTTGAGCCCTACCGAGCTGCGCGCGCGTGCAAGACGAATGGCTAGGGAGCATGGTCTGGGAATGATTGTTATTGATTACCTGCAATTGATGCAGTCTTCCAGTGCAGGGGATAACCGTACAGCAGAGATTTCTGAAATATCACGATCCCTGAAAGCATTGGCAAAAGAATTAAAAGTGCCTGTTGTGGCCTTGTCGCAGTTAAACCGTAGCCTTGAGCAGCGCCCTAATAAACGCCCGGTAATGTCAGATTTGCGTGAATCAGGAGCAATCGAGCAGGATGCGGATTTGATTGTCTTTATTTATCGTGATGAAGTTTATAATCAGGAGACAACCGATAAAGGCATTGCCGAGATTATTATCAGTAAACAACGTAATGGCCCTATCGGTACTACTCGATTGACGTTTCTGGGTCAGTATACGCGGTTTGAAAATTTCACTCCTGATTTTTACAGTCAGGATGGTCTTGAATAAGTTGTACTGATTCGTATTTCTTATCATGCGTGCTCACGCCAAAATCAATTTAAATTCCTTAAAGCATAACTTGCAGCGTGTACGGCAATTGTCTGCTGATACCAGGGTTATGAGTGTCATTAAAGCAAATGCGTATGGACATGGGATGTTACAGGTTGCAGACGCCTTACAGGATTCAGACGCCTTTGCGGTCGCCAATATCGAAGAAGCCTGTCGTTTGCGATCACACATGCCGGATAAAAAAATTATTATTTTGCAGGGTATTTTGTCTCAGGAAGAATTGTCGCTTGTATTCAAATTGGGTCTGGATATTGTTATCCATAATGAGTTGCAGCTACAGTTAATTGAGCAGTCATTGTTGTCTGGGCGGTTATCTGTCTGGTTGAAGATTGATACAGGTATGCACCGTTTAGGGTTCAGGCCAGATAAAGTGAATGATGCCGTTGAGCGACTGCAATTAAGTGTTGTTGGTATTGATATTCAGATGATGAGTCATTTTGCCAATGCAGATGATCCGTCAGACTCGTTAAATGAAAAACAATGCCAGACTTTCTTTCAGGCAACCGGGTCTTATGCCATGCAAAAAAGCATCGCAAATTCTGCGGCCATCTGTAGTGATATGGATTGCAGTCTTGACTGGGTCAGGCCAGGTATTATGCTTTATGGTGTTAACCCGTTTTTAAAAGGATTAGCAACTGACCTGGATTTACAACCGGTTATGACGTTATCGGCTACGGTTATTTCCCTTCAGCAATTTAGCAAGGGTGAAGCAATCGGTTATGGTGGCAGCTGGACATGTCCGGAAGATATGCCTGTTGCAATCATTTCTATTGGTTATGGTGATGGTTACCCAAGGCATGCTGAATCAGGAACGCCAATTCTGGTTAATGGTGTGATTTGCCCTTTGGTGGGCAGGGTGTCAATGGATATGATTTGTGTAGACGTGCGCAATGCATCGTCTGTCATGGTAGGGAATGAGGTCGTGCTTTGGGGTAACGATTTGCCCATTGAGAAAGTCGCGAACGCAAGTAAGACAATAGCCTATGAGTTATTGTGCAAGCTTACACAGCGTGTTCATTTTGAGTATGTCTAGTCTGAATAATTCTCTGTTATTTCCTTAGTAATTTAATTTTTTTTGTAACAGGTAAAAATGAGAACGGGTTCTCATTATTGTCTTTAGTTCAGATTCGTTTATGCCGATATTATAGATAACGAAAAATTAATCTTACTTCGCAAAAATGATTAAGGAAATAATGATGCAGAAGAATGATCTGTCCAGATGTTTCCTCTATTTTCTGAATTAATATGTTATTGAACCTGTATAAACGATACTTTAAAAGCATTCGTGTCAAATTGGCATTTTTTATGTCAATGCTGATATTGTTTTCAATGGCGATATTTACTTATTTCATACTGGTTAAAGATCGTGCTCAGCAGGCTTATACAACCGAAGAGATGAGTATTGTTTTGGCAGGTCTTGCCATTACTGCAGTTGCAGTCATTTTGCTTTTCATTTATTTTTGCCAAGCCGTTTCAGCAGTAGCGCAATATACTAATTATGCCGATCATCTCGGAAGTCCTGATGTTAAGTCATTTAAAATAGATGAAAGTTCAGATGAGTTAAAGAATCTAGGTCTGGCGCTTCAGCGAGCATCCAAAAGGTTGAGTGATCAGGAAGAAGCGATTAATCAGGCAATGCGTGACATGAAAAATCTGACAGCATTTCCTGCTAATAGTCCTACGATTGAATTATCAATGAATGCATCGGGTAACATACAATATATTAATCCATGTGGTCAGAAAATTCTCCATGAGAAAAATTTACGCGTAGAACAGATATATGTGTTGATGCCTTCAGAAATTATGGCCTTGATAAGGATATGTCTGGAAACAAAAAACACAATATATGATTTTGAAGTTGAATATGAAGGCAATGTATTTTTGTGGACATTTACGCCAGTTGCAGATCGCGATCTTGTGCATGGTTATGGTAAGGATATTACGTTAACCAGACAAGCTGAGGAAAAGGCACGCGCCGCTGATATGAAAAAATGTGTGGCAGAAAAGGCAAATAATGCCAAAAGCGAATTTCTGGCTAACATGAGCCATGAAATCAGAACGCCGTTGACAGCCATTATCGGTTTTTCAGAATCATTGCTGGATGGTGATCTGAAATCATCTGAGCATATTGAATCCATTCAGACCATTATTCAAAGTGGAAAACACCTGTCATCTATTATTAATAATATTCTGGATTTATCAAAAATTGAAGCAGGAAAGATTGAAATAGAAAGTATTTCATATGAACTATTATCGATGTTTGACGAGGTGAGGCATTTAGCGGAACAACAAGCAAAAGAAAAAGATATCGGTTTTACATTTGAGTATGGTTTTCCGCTGCCTGAATATGTAATTGGTGATCCTGTTCGGATAAAACAAATATTACTTAATTTGTGTAATAACGCTATCAAGTTTACTGCCGATGGTGGTGTGAATGTCAAAGTTGAATATGACAAGGGATTATCACAACTGAGTGTGCGTGTTTATGATTCCGGAGTTGGTCTTACTGACGAACAAATAGATAAATTATTTATTGCCTTTAATCAGGCGGATGCATCAACTACCCGTTGTTACGGTGGTACCGGTTTGGGGCTGCATTTATCAAAGCAACTCGCAGAGAAAATGAATGGTGATATCAGCATTGAAAGTCATTTTGGTGAAGGAAGTTGTTTTACATTGATATTGCAAGTGGAGTTACCAGAGGATGTTCATTTTCTGGACAAGATAAAATATACGCCACCTGCTGAAACCTGCCCTGATATGCAACAATGTAAATATTTCAGTGGACACATTCTGTTGGCGGAAGACAATATTGATAATCAGCAATTAATTAATCTGTTTTTACGTAATCTGGGTGTCGATGTCACTTTCGCCAATAATGGGCAGGAGGCAGTCAGGCTGGCACAGAATAATGATTATGACCTGATTATTATGGATATGAAAATGCCTGTAATGGATGGGTTGGAAGCAACCAGACGGTTGATATCATCTGGCTGTGAAGCACCTGTAGTTGCATTAACGGCTAATGCAATGAAAGAGGATAGGGAAATTTGTTATCAGGCAGGTTGTGATGATTTTCTGATTAAGCCTATTGACCGTAAACATTTTTTTGATGTTGTTACCCGTTATTTGCACCCGGTTGAAGAAATAATCAATCCGTTGTATTCGCGTTTACTGGAAGATGAACCGGGCATGCAAGACCTGGTTGATGGTTTTTTATCAAGTCTGCCTGTAATGTTTACAAATATTCAGAATGCATGTGCAGATGAGTGTTGGGATGAACTCTCACGCCTCGTTCATGACATGAAGTCTGTAGGTGGTGGTTATGGATACCCATTATTGACTGAAACAAGCAAGAAAATTGAAACGGCTTTGGCAGGCAAGAATATGATGGACGTTGTGAGTCAGGTTCATGAGCTGGAGTTGGTATGTAAGCGCATATTACTCGTATCCAAAGTAGACGTTCCCGCACAACAACTGGCCTGATTATCTCAAGGCAGGTTATTATCTAGTCTCCGATCTTTATCTTTGTTAGACTATTGCTGGTTTAATATCCGGCATTCATAAACATGGCCAAAGAAAAAATCAATTACAGTTGTAAGCAGTGTGGCGCGTTGTCCCCGAAATGGGCAGGGCAATGTGGTGATTGCGGTGCATGGAATACGCTTTCGGAAGTGACTATTAACAAGGTTGCGACTCATCCGCGTTTTGTCAGTTATTCCGGTGATCAATCCGGTATGCAGATAGAGCGACTGTCAGATGTTGTTTGTACAGATGAAGAACGGATTCCATCCGGCTTGCATGAGCTGGATCGTGTCCTGGGCGGTGGTTTGGTACCAGGTTCGGTTACCCTTATTGGTGGTGATCCGGGTATTGGTAAGTCCACCTTGTTATTACAAAGCCTGACAAGCTTATCCAGAAATTTGTCGGTTCTGTATGTTACAGGTGAAGAATCCAAGCAGCAGATAAGCATGCGTGCAAATCGACTGGACTTACCCGCGGATGATTTGCAGTTATTAACTGAAACCTCGATTGAAAAGATGCTGACAATTGCCAGCAAAACCCGGCCTCAAATTATGGCCGTCGACTCTATTCAGACAGTCTATACCGATGCTATTCAGTCAGCGCCGGGGTCAGTTAGCCAGGTTAGAGAAAGTGCTGCACAGCTGGTACGTTATGCAAAACAAACCAATACGTCATTGTTTCTTGTTGGTCATGTAACCAAGGAAGGCACGTTGGCAGGCCCGCGTGTTCTTGAGCACATGGTTGATACGGTATTGTATTTTGAAGGTGAGTCCAGTAGTCGCTATCGTATTATCCGCGCGATTAAAAATCGTTTTGGAGCGGTGAATGAGCTGGGTGTATTTGCCATGACTGAAAAAGGTTTGCGCGAAGTGGCTAATCCTTCAGCTATTTTCCTGTCCCGGCATGATGAACCGGTTCCTGGCAGTATTATTCTTGTAACCTGGGAAGGCAGTCGGCCCATGTTAGTAGAGGTTCAGGCATTGGTTGATGAAAGCCATATGGCAAACCCCAGACGGGTGACCCTCGGTCTGGAGCAAAACAGGCTATCTATGTTGTTGGCAGTGTTGCACCGTCACGGTGGTGTCGCTATGTACGATCAGGATGTTTTTGCCAATGTAGTTGGTGGTGTCCGGGTGAGTGAGACGGCCTCGGATCTTCCTGTGTTGCTGTCAATACTATCAAGTTTTCGTAACAGGAATTTACCTCAGGATTTGATATGTTTTGGAGAAGTCGGCCTGGCAGGTGAAATTCGTCCTGTACCTAATGGGCAGGAGCGACTGCGAGAAGCGGCAAAGCACGGTTTCAAGAGAGCCATTGTTCCTGCTGCCAATGTGAATAAAAAAGATAAAATTGAAGGGTTGGAGATCATCCCGGTTCATCGTCTGAGTGAGGCGATTGAGAATATCTAGCCCGCAAGGCGTGAATTTTATTGTGTTTATGTTCTTTTGTGGGAATATCATGCAGTCAGTGATTTCTTGTCTGACATCCATTCGTAACTCATGTAAAATACACGCTTGAAAGGAATATTCAGAGTAACTTATGGCTACCATAAAGGCACGTTCTACAGAAGAGTATGTAGACCTGGTGCAGCAATCAATTTTTGAAGTGGAAGAGTTGTTTATGGCGGCCGAGTTTGATATGGAAAGCATGGGCGTGACGGCCTCATTTGTTGCTGATCTTGATAAAGTATTAAAAGATCTGTATGCATCGATGAAAGACGGGACGTACCATTTTGAAAACAAGGATCTGCCCTATATGCCGATCGTTGAAAAATATGATGAACGCAGTCTGCCATTTAAATTCATGCTCAGGCGCATTAATGAAACGCATCGTTATGGCCTTGAGATAGAGGATTGACCCAGGTCAACGCAAACACTTGAATAACAGTATATGCTGCGGCTGAATTTTGTCGGGACAGAAAGACATGCAAGTAGAATTTAATCTTGATCTTATCAAACGTTATGACAAGGCTGGCCCTCGTTATACCTCCTATCCTACGGCTGTGCAATTTCATGGCGGTTTTGCCGAGCAGGAATATAAAAACTGCGTAGCCCAAAGCAACAGAAAAAATCCTGACGGCCCTTTGTCTCTTTATTTCCACATTCCTTTTTGTGATACGGTCTGTTTTTATTGTGGATGCAACAAGGTTGTTACCAAGGATAGAACGAAAGCGGAGACGTATTTGCAGCATGTCTATCGTGAGCTGGAAATGCAGTCAAAGCTGTTTGCCAGTGGCCGGGTTGTAGACCAGTTACATTGGGGTGGAGGGACTCCTACCTTTATTAACGCGGATCAAATGACCGAACTTATGCAGAAAACACGGCAATGTTTTCAGTTGCATGATGATGATAGTGGTGAGTATTCAATCGAGATTGATCCTCGCGAGGCAGATGCCGATACCATTGCCCTGTTACGTCGCCTCGGGTTTAACAGGCTCAGTCTCGGGGTTCAGGATTTTGATCCTGATGTACAAAAAGCGGTTAATCGTATCCAGACAGAAAAAGAAACCATGGTGGTGATAGAGGCTGCACGAAAGCAAGGTTTTAAATCGATCAGCCTTGACCTGATATATGGTTTACCGAAGCAAAGCGTATCCAGTTTTGCTGTGACACTGGACAAGATCATTGACGCCAGACCTGACAGGTTATCCGTTTTTAATTACGCACACCTGCCGGAAATGTTTAAACCTCAGCGCAGGATTAATATTGAAGAATTGCCCAGCCCGGCGGAAAAGCTGGATATTCTTCAGTTCATTATCAAACGTCTTGCGGATGCCGGTTATGTATATATCGGGATGGATCATTTTTCCTTGCCTGATGATGAGCTGGCTATTGCCCAACGTGAGGGCAGTCTATACCGTAATTTTCAAGGGTATTCTACGCATGCAGACTGCGACCTGGTAGCATTAGGGGTGACAGGTTTGGGGCAGGTTGGAGATTGTTATAGCCAGAATGTCAAAACACTGGATGAGTATTATCAAATTATTGATAGTGGTCATTTACCGGTTTTTCGTGGCGTGGAAATAAGTGCCGATGACCATTTGCGCAGGCATGTCATTAATCGTTTGATGTGTGATTTTGCATTGGACTGGAAAAAAGTTTCTGACGAATTCTCTGTCAATGCGCTGGATTACTTTTCCAGTGAGAGAGAATTGTTGAACACCATGCAGAGTGATGGTTTATTACAGCAGGACGATAATCAAATACGTGTCTTGCCTGCAGGCAGGTTGTTGATCAGAAATATTTGCATGGTGTTTGATCGATACCTGCAGGATCAGGATGGGCAACGATTTTCTAAAGTAATTTAAGGGTTGGTTATTGTTGTTTCTGGCGGGTAATGTTGTTCCGGGTATATGAGCAGTAGCATTCCACCCCGAGCACTCATTGTGCTCGAGTCCGGGTGTAGTAGATCAGGTTAACTAACTGGCTTGTTTGTAGATCAGTCCCGGTTCAAAAAGAACTTCATTTTTCTTTAACTGGTTTAATGGATAGCCATCGTCATCACCCTCGGCAATGCGATCAAAAATATACTTGTGATTGTCTTCTTCCACGGTCTGGAAGATATTTTTACCTAAATGTGAACCGATTACTGCGCCATAGGATTTATTTTTCACGACCTTTGTCCTCTTGAATTTTTACTGTGCCCTTTAAGTATAGCGGCAGCGAGGCGATTCGCTTTAATTCTGACAGGAAATTACTTTTTATTTAACACGTTGTAATTTTGTCAAGTAGGTCTGATTCATCTCTGGGGTAGTTCGCGTCAAAATCTGACAGGAATGGCCATATATTTTGTAATTAAACAGGACAATTAACACTGTTATGGATACAATATCACTATGTCAGGAAACTCATTTGGAAAAATATTTACGGTCACCGGTTTTGGTGAAAGTCACGGGCTTGCACTGGGTTGCGTGGTGGATGGCTGCCCTCCGGGCATGGAATTAACCGAGGAAGATCTGCAAAAAGACCTGGATCGCCGCAAGCCGGGTCAGTCGCGTCATACGACTCAGCGTCGTGAGGGTGACGAGGTGAAGATTCTTTCAGGCGTGTTTGAAGGTAAAACCACCGGTACACCTATCGGTCTACTGATAGAAAATACTGATCAACGCTCAAAAGACTATTCCGAGATTATGGATCGCTTTAGACCGGGTCATGCCGATTATACCTACCAGCAAAAATACGGTTTTCGGGATTATCGTGGTGGTGGCCGTTCTTCTGCACGTGAAACAGCAATGCGGGTTGCCGCAGGCTCAATCGCAAAGAAATACCTGAAGACCCGATACGGGATTGAGATCAGGGGTTATTTGTCGCAAATAGGACCGATCAAGATAGAAAAGCTCGATTGGGATGTCGTTGAAACCAACCCGTTCTTCTGTCCGGATGCCGACAAGGTTCAGGAACTGGAAGATTACATGGATGCCTTGCGCAAGGAAGGTGACTCCATTGGTGCACGCGTCAATGTGGTTGCCACGGGTGTGCCACCCGGATTGGGCGAGCCTATTTTTGATCGTCTTGATGCAGATATTGCCCATGCGATGATGTCTATTAATGCAGTAAAAGGCGTAGAGATCGGTGCTGGTTTTGGCTGTATAGAACAAAAGGGTACTGAACACAGAGATGAAATCACTCCGGAAGGTTTTATCGGTAATGATGCGGGTGGTGTATTGGGTGGTATCTCCAGCGGGCAGGATATTTTTGCCTCAATAGCACTAAAACCAACATCCAGCCTGCGTTTACCGGGCAAGAGTATTAACCTGCAAGGTGAACCTGTCGAGGTGGTGACCAAAGGCCGCCATGATCCTTGTGTGGGTATTCGCGCCACACCTATCGCCGAGGCGATGCTGGCAATTGTTCTGATGGATCATATGTTACGTCATCGCGCACAGAATATGGACGTAGATTCAG
>JAADHQ010000069.1 GCA_013151795.1 Gammaproteobacteria bacterium
GTAATCGGGCTGGAAATACACGCCCAACTGGCAACCAGAAGTAAAATTTTTTCCGGTGCCTCCACCGCCTATGGTGCCGAACCTAATACACAGGCTTGCGCGGTAGACCTTGGCTTGCCCGGCGTGTTACCAGTACTCAATAAAGAAGTTGTACGCATGGCAGCAAAGTTTGGGCTAGCTATCGGCGCCAATGTTTCACGCCGCTCGGTTTTTGATCGTAAGAATTATTTTTACCCGGACTTACCAAAAGGCTACCAAATCAGTCAGCTGGAGTTTCCGATTGTTGAAACTGGCGAACTGGATATTGAACTGGAAGATGGTTCAATCAAGACCATCGGTGTAACACGCGCGCATCTGGAAGAAGATGCAGGTAAGTCATTACATGAAGACTATCAGGGCATGACAGGGGTAGACCTCAATCGTGCCGGCACACCATTACTGGAAATTGTTTCTGAGCCTGATATGCGTTCTGCTAAAGAAGCCGTCGCCTACATGAAAAAAATTCATTCACTGGTGACTTACCTGGAAATTTGTGACGGCAACATGCAGGAAGGTTCATTCCGTTGTGATGCCAATGTTTCCATTCGCCCGCAAGGACAGGAAGAGTACGGCACCCGTACCGAGTTGAAAAACATTAATTCATTTCGTTTTGTTGAACGTGCAATCAACATCGAGGTAGAACGTCAGATAGATGTGATAGAAGGTGGCGGTACTATTACACAGGAAACCCGCCTGTATGATGCAGATAAAAACGAAACCCGTTCCATGCGCAGTAAAGAAGAGGCTAATGATTATCGGTATTTCCCCGACCCGGATTTATTGCCGTCATTATTACGGAAGAATTTCTGCAAGAAGTAAAACAAACCTTGCCTGAGTTGCCGCATGAGAAAAAAGCACGGTTTATAGAACAATACAAACTTAAAACTACCGATGCTGATGTGCTGGTATCAACGCGTGCACAGGCAGATTATTTTGAAGAAGTGGTGACTGCTTCAGGTGATGTTAAACTCTCAACAAACTGGGTCATCGGTACATTGGCTGGCATGTTGAATAAAGAGAACACAGATATTGTGGATAGCCCTGTCAAAGCGGCAAATCTGGGCGGATTATTAAAACGTATTGCCGACAATACGATTTCAGGGAAAATTGCCAAGGAAGTATTTGAAGCCATGTGGCAAGGTGAAGGCAGTGCAGACGATATTATTGAAGCACGCGGACTGAAACAGATTACCGATACAGGCGCGATTGAATCGATTATAGATGAAATCATAGCGGCCAACCCGGAACAGGTCGAGCAGTTCCGTGCAGGCAAGGAAAAAGTACTCGGTTTCTTTGTCGGTCAGGTCATGAAGGCATCCAAAGGCAAGGCTAATCCGGGACAGGTCAACCAGCTATTAAGAGACAAGCTTGCGCCATGAAGGATCTTTTAAATCGTTTCCTGTTTGATAAATACCCGGTCAGGGGAGAGGTCGTACATCTGGATGATGCCTGGAAAGCTGTTCTTGATAAACATGATTATCCTGAGTTGGTTCGTAACATGCTGGGTGAGGCTATGGCAGCTACCGCATTATTGAGCGCGACCATAAAGTTTCTGGGTTCGATAACATTGCAAATTCAGGGTGATGGCCCGGTATCCATGCTTGTGGTTCAGGTAACGACGGATAAAAAAATACGTGCAATGGCAACTTATGAGAGCAGTGAATTGCAGCCGGGCCTTAAAAATCTGTTTGGTGAAGCGCGTTTAATGATTACCATTGAAATGGAAAATGCAGCTGAGCGTTACCAGGGTATTGTTGAACTGGGTGATAGAAACATCGCAGCTTCATTAGAAGAATACTTTAAAAGTTCCGAGCAACTGGAAACCCGATTATGGTTGACGGCAAACGGTGAAGTGGCAGCCGGGTTCTTGCTGCAACAAATGCCAAAGGAATCCATGCCGAATGCCAGTGATGGCTGGAATCGTTTTTGCGTGTTAGCTGAAACCTTGAAAGACGACGAGCTGATATCGCTCGAAGCAGAAGAGTTACTGCATCGGTTATATCATGAGGATGATATTCGTCTGTTTACGCCGGATAGAATTGAGTTTTCCTGTAGTTGTTCCAGTGATCGAATTGAAAAAACACTAAAGAATATGGGTTATGAAGAAGTTAAATCCATACTGGCAGAGCAGGGTAAGGTCGAAGTGGATTGTAATTTCTGTAATCATCATTATGAATATGATGCCATTGATGTTGAGAAAATATTCATTGATGGTTTGGCTGTTGCACCTTCAAATACCCGGCATTGATTTATGATTAAACCGTATAGTTTTCTTTCAGGTGTTTTATTGCTGGCGATTGTCGCCGGTTCATTGAGTATGCTGGGTTGTTCCCAAACCGCCCCCAAAAACCTTAAAGACGGTTGTTCTATTTTCCGTGAAAAAGATGACTGGTACGAATATATGTACGACAGTTATAAAAAATGGGGTGTGCCTGTTCATGTGCAGCTAGCCATTATCTATCAGGAATCACGTTTCAAATATGACGCCAAAACACCTCGCGGTACCTTGTTATGGGTGATTCCCTGGTTTCGGGCGTCCTCGGCTTACGGTTATGCTCAGGTAAAAGATGGCACCTGGGACTGGTATAAAAAATCCACTGGAAACCGATGGGCCGACAGGGATGACTTTGAAGACGCCGTTGATTTTATTGGATGGTATGGCAGCATTACATATAAAAAACTGGGTATCTCGAAATGGGATGCTTATAATCAATATCTGGCTTACCATGAAGGGCACGGCGGGTTTAAACGTAAGACCTACCTTAAAAAACCCTGGTTGATTAAAGTAGCCCGTACCGTAAAGACTCGCGCGAGTTCATATCGCGCCCAATTAAAACGTTGTGAAGGTGATCTTGATAAAGGCTGGAGTTTGTGGCCTTTTTGAATTAACTGATTATTGTCAGCCGCGCTAGAATATTTCTACTAATAGTATTGCTATGGTTTTTCATTTAAAAGTGTATAAATTCTGATCCGGGTATTGGTTCAGGTTGAAAATTATCTGTTATATTTCGTCATGTTATTATGAAGCATGTCGAAATAACTATAAACTTTCTTAATATTTCACATTGGTCATGTTATATGGGCTTGATGACTAGAAAACAACAGTCAATACGTACTCATGTTGCTATTCGATTATTGATGGTACTAGCCATCTTGTATGCAACAGTTTTATTGCCTGTTCGTGCATCTCCACCTTTACCTGTGAAAGTCATCGTTCTCTACCCTGAAGCCAGTCCTGTCCATGCCCGGTTATATCAGATTATTATCAAAGGTATGCAGGGTGATAATGAAATGGTGATAATGCCACATCAATTTAATCAGCATACCAATAAAGAAGAACTAAAAAACCGGATCAGTAAAAAACAGGGTCAGGCTGTGATAATTCTGGGTAAGACCGGCATTTCACTTAGTATAGAGCTGAATCTTGATATTCCTGTTGTAACCGGTGCGCATATACTCACACGGCAGAACCGATCCTCGGTCAGTCTGGCCGCAGATCCAGGTCAGATGTTTCGTAAGCTTAAACAGTTGAGCCCGAAAGTCAGGCGTGTATTTGTTATTCATAATGAAATGAACTCAGGCTGGCTAATCAAACTGGCAACCATAGCTGCCAGAAAACAAGGGCTGAAGCTGGAACCCCTGGTTATTGATACACCGAATGATATAACCGGCGCCTTTCACATGATTCAGAAAAAAGCTCAAAAAGACCGCGATGCTATCTGGTTGCCGTTAGATCCGGCTGTGCCGACACGCGTTGTATTACCAGAGTTACTCAAGGTTGCATGGAAAAAAGATTTGGTTATCTTTGGGAATAATCCGTTAGATGTAAAAAAAGGCATTTTGTTTGCAATGTATCCGGATTACATCAATATAGGTAAACAGCTACTAACGATGGTGCAGTCACGGATAAAAAATAAAACAGTATCGCAACCCGAAGCCAGTCGTTATTTGAAAATGGCATTCAATAACCGTACGGCATTACATCTGGGGATCATGCTTGATTCGCAACAATTAGAACAGATTAATCTGATATACCCGAGGCGTTAGTGACAGATGCGAATGAATTTTAAACAAATCAGTTTTCGTAAGCAGGTTATCTATATTACCAGTGTATTGCTGATTACATTGTCACTGGTTGTGGCGATGGTTACTGCTTTGGTATCACGTGCTGAACTTAAAAGCCTGTTACTTTCACAGGGAAAGGAGTGGAGTCAGTCATTGGCAAAAAATAGCGTAACGGCTTTTTTGTATCGTGATGCAGAAATTGTAAGGGATTCTGTTCAAACCATGATGGATACAGGCAAAATTGATCAATTAATATTGCGCGCCATTGACGGTGAGATTATTTTACAGCAAGAAAAATATAAAGATTTATCGAAAAATAATACGCAACAATTTCGGATAAACAAGGAGTTTTATGAAGACGATACGTCATGGTTTTTTAACGTAGCAGTGAACTCGGGATTCAATGCAATGGTTAGTACAGAAAAAGATGAAGGTGGGTTTATTGATTCAGCCCTTGCCAGTGAGCATACGGCCCAGATACTGGGTTATGTGCAAATGCGACTAAGTAAGGATTATCTAAATGCATCTAGTCGTCAGGTGTTTGTTAATAATTTACTTATTGCCTTGATTCTGTCATTTATAGTTATTCTGGTGTTGCTGGCTCTGACGCGAAGAATGTTTATGCCACTGGAAAATCTGGCAACAGTCATGAGGCAAACCTCGCAGGGCGGTTGGAAAACCTACACTGATTTGTCTGGCGCTGCAGAAATAAGGGATATCTCGATAACCTATAACAAGATGATTAACACGCTTCAGGAGCGGGATGAGGAGTTGGTTCAGGCCAATATTAATCTGGAAGCCAAGGTTAAACGCAGAACCGAAGAATTAGAAGACAGTAATACACAACTGGAAGCATTTAATTACTCTGTATCGCATGATCTACGTACCCCGTTACGTAGTATCGATGGCTTTAGCAATATTTTAATGGAAGATCTTGCAGAGCAACTGGGTGAGGAAGGGCGAAGTTATCTCGTAAGGATAAAAAAAGCAGCTAATCGCATGGGTGAATTGATCGACGACATGTTGAGTTTGTCGCGTATATCACGTAAGGATATACAGCCGCAAACAATTATGCTGGATCAGATATGTAATGAAATTCTTGAGCCATTATTGGAAACAGGCGAAAAACGTAAAATCGAAATTGTGATTAATAAAGATCTTGAAACCTTTGCTGATCTGGGTATGGCATGGGTGTTGCTGGAAAACTTGATAGGCAATGCATGGAAATACAGTAGCAAGTCGGATGTTACGTATATAGAGATAGGAAAACTTGCCGGCCATGAAGACTGTTTTTATTTAAAAGACAAAGGAGTGGGTTTTGATATGCAATATGCTGACAAACTGTTCCTCCCATTTCAACGCCTGCATCGAGCAGATGATTTTGAAGGCAGTGGTATTGGACTGGCCACCGTAAAGCGTATCATTGATAAACATGGTGGCAAGATATGGTTTGAGTCCGTAATAAATGAAGGGGCGGTATTTTATTTCAGTTTTGGTCACCCGGATCAGGCCACTCCTGAAACATAGTACAGGTTAATGGAAGCGGACTTATCCGCAAAAAAACATCGTGGAAAAATTCATTCCCGCCTATGCTGAATTTATTTAATATCTACCGAAACCCCTAGCATAATGCTTCTGCCTTCCAACGGATAATCATTCGGAATTGAAGTTGGTCCCGGCTCCCTTGCATTAGTATCAGTCAGGTTGCGTATAGCAAGTTGCAGGTCTATTCCCTGAAAATATTTTTTTATATTTAGCGCCAGATTAACCCATGTGTAATCCTTTATTTCAGGCCGGGTATCTCCCGCGGCACGTAGTCGATCCATAATACGGAATGCATTCAGTTGTGTTGACCATTTACCAGCAAAGCGCCAATTGCCACCAACATGTAATTGCCTGCGGGGGGTGTCGGCTACTTTTACGCCACTATTGGCGTCCCTGGCATTATGCAAAGCAAAACTGCCAAACAGACGTAGTTGCCTGTTGGCCTGCCAGGTGGTTTCCAGCTCAAAACCATTCGCCCCCTGGTCGCGGTCATTTTGTGCCGTAACATTTCCGCCTGGCAAGCCATCATTGTCAATAAAATTAATCAGGCCATTTATATGGTAATGAAACAGGTTGAATTTCAGGTTTAACGTATCTGTGGGCTCATAGTCAAAGGCCAGTTCCAGTGTGTCGATGGTCTCGGGTGCAAGGTTTGGGTTACCCAGGGCGATGGGGTTATTAATGGTTCCTGTTTCAGAAAAAGTTGGCGCACGAAAGGCGCGGCCATACAATAGCTTGCTGGTAAGGTTATGGCGAGTATTCCACACGACCGACAGGCGTGGATTTACGGTTGAACCAACATCTGAGTATTGGTCGAAACGCATGCCGCCGGTTAATATCCAGTCCCGTGCAAAACTCCATTCATCCTGTACAGACAGATAACTGACGGTACGGCTGGCACCGGGATGGTATATAAGTGGTGTACCGGTAACATCAGTCAGTGTACCGTCAATCGGGCTTACCGTGCCATCGATGACACCAGGACCAAAATTCTTGGTTTCGGAGGTCTTCAGTTTTTCCTGTTTGATACCTATATTGAATCGCCATTGATGGGCTTTCATGCCCTGGTAATGCATTGTCAGGTTAAATTGGGTAACTTCACTTGAACCATCGGGGTTGCCGATAAAACCATTCGTGAACAATATCGGGTTTGCGGGAGGAGTGAAAGCATTACCATCTGAACCAATAGGCAGCAAGGTGCCCGCAGGGAATAAATTATATTGGTTCTCTTGTATGTTGTATAGATAACTCAGGTTAGAACTTAATGACCAGTCAGGCCGCCAGGTTTTATCAGTGTAGCCGATATTGAATAAATATTGTTCGATATTGGTATACCCTGCAGGATCGAGAGCATTTGCAACACCTGCACCAAGCCCTGTGTCGTTCTGATTCCAGCTATTTAATTGTATGTTCCAGTTTCCATGACTAGCTGACAGGCTGTTAACCAGACTTTCATAACGGGTATCCAGCGCCCCCGGTGCCCGCGAGGCTGAAGTACCGGAGATGCCATCAAACGCAGTTTGCAGATCACTGTCGATAATACGACTACGGTCACCATTACTACTGGAATATTCGCTGCTGAGCGCAACATGCCAGCCTTTGTATATGCCACCATATTGGCCCCATAGATCACGTGTGCCAAACGTGCCTGCTTTGACTCCAGTCTGGAATCCATTAATATCAATATCGGTTTTAGTGATGATATTAATGACTCCGGCAAAAGCATCAGCTCCATATACAGCTGAGCCCGGGCCACGGATGACCTCAATGCGGGCTATATTTTCTATAGGCATATGTAAGCGGGGTAAAACACCACCGTTAAACAGATCAGGAATACCAAGACCGTTAATGAGTATTAATGTTTGCGAGTTATTGGCGGTGTGAATACCTCGAAACGAAAAAATCGGCTTGATTTTATTTATCGTAGAAGCGCCAATATGCAAACCCGGTACGCGCTCCAGCACCTCTTGCACGGTTTTTGCGCCGCTTGCTTTTATGTCAGTGGCGGTAATTACAGTGGCCACTGCAGGAGCTTTTGATACAGGCCTAGGTGTGCCGGTAGCAATACTGATGAGCTCTTCATCACCTGAAAGTTGCAAGAGAAGAGAGTCTTCTTCAATGTCAGCCATGGCAGGGTTACTTAATAGTAAACCGATGCCAACGGTGGCAAGATGGAGTGCTTTATTTTGTTTAGGCTTGGTCCCCATGTTGAATCCTTTCCTGAATTAGTATTACTGATGACAGGTAGTCCAGATCCAGAACGAAGTATGCCAGTTAAACTGACTAATGCCTGGAAAACATCGGGATACTTGACTAATAATGGCTAACTTAATCAGGTATTTCAAGTTTTAAGGTTTTTTAGTGAAAGACGAGATTAAATTGAATAACGGGCTGAGAATATCCTATTTTGTTTTTTGGTAACAATTTTTCAAGATAATTTGTAATTGTTTTAACCCGGTCTCTTTCGCCATTTTTATATTGCGCTCAGGGATTAATTCAGGTTGTTCATAATGCATTAACGCTGTTTCCAGGCTGGCTTCTCTAATAAGATGAAGCATAGGGTAGGGTGAGCGATTGGTATAGTTGGCCGGGTCTTCGGCATTGCTTCCCTTAAAGCAGTATTCAGGATGAAAGCTGGCCAGCTGGTAAGTACCTTCATAACCCTGTGTTTCCATTAGTGCCTGAGCCAGGTCCAGCATCATTAAATAATCATCAAATTTTTTAAAGGTTTTCGGGGAGATGAGTAGTGTGGTTTCTGTATCTGGATACCTGTCAAGGTGTCTGCATTCTTCAATGAGGGTTTCCAGAGTGGGTTCTATGTTTTTTTCATGACAAACAACGAAACGAATATGATTGTTGATAAGCTCACGTTTGGCAAAAGGGCAGAAGTTAAAATGGATAACGACAGCTTTTAGCCAGTTTCGGGTTTCTTGAATAATGATGTTATCTGTTTTCACAAGTGTATACGTATGCCGGGTAGATTTGCAGGAGTTGATGTCGGTTTGTTGTTTTACGTCAAATTATGGCCTGTTATTTGTTTGTCTATCAAGATAAATCTGGCCAGAGTATGCGCCCATGGTTACAATTGTATATAAAATACTATAGCAGAGTTTTTCCTGATGAAAAAAAGCGTTCTAATAATTCTTGTCCTGATCGGTGGTGTGGTATTGTATTTTATGCAGCTGCAGCCCGAGATCAGTAATACAGGTAAAAAAATGACGGGCTTGCCCTGGCAGATAGAAATATTGCCTGACGGTAATAGTTCGATTTTCGGTATTACTCTGGGGCGTTCCACATTTTCTGATGTAAAGCGATCAACCGATAGCGGTGAAATCGCAATCATGAGCGTGGAGCAGGCAGATGCTTCACTGGAAATGTACATCAACCGTTTTCAGGCGGGAGTATTAACAGGCAAACTGGTTTTGGTAGCCAGGCTGCCACAGGAGCAGTTAGCCGAGATTCGTCGTCGTGCAATCCGGTCGGGGGGAGAGCATAAATTCAAACTTCATCCTGATGACAGATTAAAGGCCGAGTTTTCTGTTATTGAATCAATGACATTTATTCCATTGATCAATCTTGACGAAGAAGTGGTGCGCCAGCGGTTTGGTGAACCGGCCGAGATTATTAAACGAAAGACACTTACGCATATGTTATACCCGGAAAAAGGGCTGGATGTGATAGTTGATTCGGAAGGTAAGGAAGTTTTGCAATATATCTCACCCCGTTATTTCAACAGATTAACCGATCCATTACGATAGATCCGGGAAGATATTCTGTGGGAGCGGTCCTCGACCGCGATAAATATTTTTGCGGCCTGAGGTTGCTCCCTCAGGTAGTTATTTCTGGTTTCGCCACTCGCACTGTCATTAATTAATTTTCCCAATCAACTTGATACCAATCAAGACCCACATTAACCAGAGTACAACGGTGCTGGCCAGGTAAACCTTGTATCTGTGTAATACCTTGTTATAAGTGCAATGTATATAACTGTGAAGGTAACGTAAGGTTACATAAATCCAGGCAAGTGAGAGTAATATGTTGCCACCCGTTTGAGTAATAAACATTGTTAGTGTGGCAACATAAAACAGTACCGGTGCTTCAAATAGATTGATGAGATTATCGGCAGGGCCTGCCACTGACTGTAATAACGTCATTGAACTGGCATGGTCTGCAATTTTCTGTGGATTTATTTTTTGATTTTTCATTTCCGCGACGCGTGTTTTATACATCCAGACTAAAACGATGGCGGAGAGCAATACCATAGCGAGAAGTGGCAAGAAGATTGTATATTGATTAAACATAATCAGTTTACCTGAGATTCTAGTGTGAATTGGCCCTGACAAAATGTTTTACCATTAATGATTATTGTCAGCCTGTGTCGCCCCGGGTAATATTTTCGTGTTGTTATTAACCGGAAGGAATGTTTTTTATTGATGTTTTTGCAGGTTATTTTGTAATCCCCTTCTGTTATTTTAAAAACCTTTCTTGACAGTTTATTGTTAGCCAGGGTGAAATCGATTGCGTATTCTATGCGTAATTTTCCAAGTAGTTTCTTTTTACTGTTGATGGAAAAGGAAAACAGCAAGTCATCACCAATAGGTAGTTTGTGCGTGTTTTCCAGTTGGTTGATGGTTATATGATCTGGCTTCTCGTATCCGAATAAACTTAAAATTTCGGGGTGGCCTTTTTTCAACAAGGTGCGACAAGCGTGTTTAACTAACCGGTTAGTTTCATTATTTCGGCCTAACCATTGTCTGGCAATTTGCAGAATCAGTTCGGGATGATCTTTAGATATATCATTAAGGCTATTGGCGACACTACGGCGAACATATTCACTGTTGTCATTACGTAGTCGGGTAAGAATTTTTATAACGGGCTTCGGGTTTTGTTTGAATTCGGGTAACGCCATTGCCCAGGGCAAGCGAGGTCGGCAGCCTTCGCTTGCCAGGCGTCGAACATGATGATTGCTTGAAGAGACCCATTGATGCATTTGTTTCATGGTTCTGGTTTTGTATTTAATGATAAAGGGCCGTATGGCAAATTCAGATGATGCATGTCGGGTAAAAAATTCCAGCGCTTTTATTGATTCGTCATAATGATCCAGCCCGTAAGCTTCAACGAAATCAGGAAATACCATGGCTTCAAAGCCACCGGTTTTTCGGGAAGTTTTTTTAAGTATGCCGATGGCTTTTTTATAGTTATCTGGCAGGTGCTCACGTAAAGAGATACTTATATGTCGCATACGTTGTTTAAGTTCTTTTTGTTCCCAGTCTTTATTAAAAACGGCCTTGTTGAATTTTTTTGCATTGAACTCCGGGTAATGTGACTGAATGCCAGCTGTGAGTGACTGGATGAATGTTTTATTAAAACAGTTTTTAATAGCTTCGGGCATGGAGGTTAACGTGAATAAGGGAATGCTAATTCTGCAGGGTGAGAATAGGGGCGGGTGGTGATGCGCAGGATTATGAATAGTCCTATGATCAGGTTCTCACACCAGTAAAGAAAAATAATATTGAAACTGTTCCAGCCCCAGTTGAAGACACCATAGGCAGGTATGCTGTTCAGGAAAATTAACGGGATAAGAAATTTAATGCGGGATGCCTTCATTTTAATTTCTAGATGACCCTGAATGTGCTGTGTGCATTAGTTTTATTAATACATATTTCCATTTCACAGTAAGCACTGGTTGGCATCGGGTCGTCGCCGCAGCCACAGCATATAACAATTTCGGTAAAAAAAATCCGGCTGTAACGATTATGGTCTGTGTTGTATCTGATGCACTGAGTATGGTCGCGCCAAGGTTTTTTCCATCAACATAACCCCCCTGTGAAGTTCCTTTTTCAAGTGGCAGATTTTCGGGGTTTAAATCGAGTAATTCCTGTTTGAGTATGGATTTAAATGCGTCCGACTTCCAGGCAGTCAGTGATTTTGGCAGTGTTGTCATGGTTATTATCGATTACACACCGGACAGCCAGGATCTTTTTTTAATTTGATAGTGCGCCATTCCATGTAGTTGGCATCGAGTAGTAATAGACGTCCATTGAGATCTTCACCAAAATTAACCAGTATTTTTATTGCTTCGAGCGCCTGTATACTGCCGATGATGCCAACCAGAGGGGCGAGAACGCCATTGCCGCTGCAGCTTTGATCCAGCTCCCCTTCGTCTTTATAGAGGCAGTGATAACATGGGCTGTTGTCTTTGTCATTCCGAAACACCGCAACCTGACCCTCGAGTTTTATAGCCGCACCGGAAACCAGTGGTGTTCTGGTTGATACGCAGGCTTCGTTGATTAAAAATCGGGTGGCAAAATTATCTGATGCATCCAGAACCAGGTCAACTTGTTTAACAGTTTGGGTTAGCTCATCCTCGTTAAGGCGTTTGTTGATACAGGTTATGTTGGTTTCAGGATTGAGAGCCACCAGTTTTTCTTTGGCAGACTCAACCTTGCTACGACCAATGTCTTTTGTGTGGTGAGTAATTTGTCGTTGCAGGTTGCTTAGTTCGACCGTGTCATCATCGACGATAGTTAAGTGTCCAATACCAGCAGATGCAAGATACATGGCGGCCGGTGAGCCAAGCCCGCCCATACCAATAATAAGAACATGGGATTGTTCAAGCTTTTGCTGACCCTCAATGCCGATTTGCGGCAACATGATCTGTCGACTATAGCGTAGAAGTTTTTCGTCTTTCATGTTGATAGAGTAATGTAAGTCCCTGTAAAAATGGATTTATTTTAATTTTGTCAGATTATTCCTACAAATATGAGCTGTATAGCCTGACATATTTACCATTGTAAATCATTATAATACACATCCAGTGTTTTTCTAAATATAGGATATGTATATGTTACAGGGAATAGTTAATTTTACCCGTTATCGTTTGGCTTTGAAGTTTTCTTTTTTAATGATTTTGTTGACGGCTTGTGGCGGCGGTGGCTCTGGTGGCGGGGGAGTGCAAAACCCTGGGTCAGATCCTGCAATATCGGTTAGCCAGTTGATTGACGGTCCTACATCGGGTCTTGATTTTGTCTCTGGAGCCCAAAGCGGCATTACCGACAGTCTTGGTTTATACCTGTACGAAATTAACGGCACGATTACCTTCAAGGTGGGTGATATTGTTCTGGGGTCGGCTGATCCAACAGGCAAGTCATTATTAACGCCAATTGATATGATTGCCGGTGCAGTAGATGAAACAAATCAGTCAGTGACCAATATTTTAAGATTCCTGCAAACCATTGATGATGATGCCAACCATGATAATGGTATTGTGATTACTGCCGCTGTTCGTTTACTGGCAGTCAATCAGACAATTGATTTCGACCAGAGCGCCAGTGCGTTTGAGCAGGATGTTAATGTACAAACA
>JAADHQ010000156.1 GCA_013151795.1 Gammaproteobacteria bacterium
GAAGGGTGGCGTAGTTTACGCAGGGCCTTGGCTTCGATCTGACGGATACGTTCGCGGGTTACGTCGAACTGTTTGCCTACTTCTTCCAGGGTGTGGTCGGTATTCATGTCGATACCGAAACGCATACGCAGTACTTTGGCTTCACGCGGGGTCAGGCCGGTGAGTACGTAGTTGGTTGCTTCACGCAGGCCTTCTGAATTGGCTGAGTCGGATGGAGACAATACGTTGCCGTCTTCGATGAAGTCTCCGAGGTGTGAGTCTTCGTCATCACCTATAGGGGTTTCCATAGAGATAGGTTCTTTCGCAATCTTGAGTACTTTGCGGATTTTATCTTCCGGCATTTCCATGCGTACGGCCAGTTCTTCAGGCGTGGGTTCGCGGCCCATTTCCTGCAGCATTTGACGGGCAATTCGATTGAGTTTGTTGATGGTTTCAATCATGTGTACCGGTATACGAATAGTACGAGCCTGGTCTGCTATTGAACGGGTAATTGCCTGACGTATCCACCATGTTGCATAGGTTGAGAATTTATAACCACGGCGATATTCGAATTTATCAACAGCTTTCATGAGGCCGATGTTGCCTTCCTGGATCAGGTCGAGGAACTGCAGGCCACGATTGGTATATTTTTTCGCAATGGAAATAACCAGTCGAAGGTTGGCTTCAACCATTTCTTTTTTCGCACGACGTGCCTTGGCTTCGCCAATGGACATGCGACGGTTGATGTCTTTTATAACCTTGATATTAAGGCCGGCAATATTCTGGATGATCAGCAGTTTTTTCTGGGCTTTACGAATATCAACTGAATATTCTTCGAGGATGGGCGAGTATTTTTGCCCTGCCTTGATTTGTTGGTCCAGCCAGTTAAGGTCGGTTTCGTTATCCGGGAATGAGGTAATAAATTCTTTTCGTGGCATGTGCGCTTTTTGTACGCAGATATCCATGATAATGCGTTCGTGTTGGCGTATGCGAATAATAATGTCACGCAAAGCTGTTAATAGTTTTTCGACAAGTTTAGGTGCCAGCTTGAATTCCATGAAGACGTCAATAATTTTTTCATAGGCTTTTTTAGCGTTTACATGCGTCGTATCATGTTTTTCAACAACAGTTTGATACTTGTCGTAATATTTTTTCAGTGCAGATATTCGGTCGGCTACTTCTTCCGGATCTGGGCCTGTGTCGACTTCTTCTTCGTCGTCATCACTTTTATCAGCAGGTGTCTGGTTAGCAGTCGGGGGTGTGAAGTCTTCTTCTTCGTCAGGATCGACAAAGCCGGTAAGCAGGTCGGTTAGACGGCCTTCTTCTGCAACGATCTGGTCGTAGGTGTCGGTGACAAATGTAATGGTGCCAGGATAATGCGCAAGTGCTTTAAGTACCTGTTTGTGGCCTGCCTCGATGCGTTTGGCTATTTTAATTTCGCCTTCGCGGGTGAGTAGTTCCACTGTTCCCATTTCACGCATATACATGCGCACGGGGTCTGTTGTTCGGCCCAGTTCGCCTTCTACTGAGGCAAGTGCGGCGGCGGCTTCTTCTGCTGCATCATCATCGGTATCCGATTTTTGTTGCATAAGCAGGGTGTCTGCGTCGGGCGCGGTTTCATGCACAGAGATGCCCATCTCGGTGATGACGCTGATGATCTCTTCAATTTGGTCAGGATCAACAATTTCATTGGGCAGGTGATCATTGACTTCACTGTAGGTAAGGAAGCCTTTTTCTTTACCTTTGGCAATAAGCAGTCGTAACTGAGACTGTTTGTCCATTGGTGTCTGGATAGTTTCTTTGATTTTGTCCTGATTCATTTCGCTCACGGGTAATGCGTCTCGTTAATTATGGGGCAGGAGCGCCATTAAAAAGTAATCTAACAGTTTAATATAAGTAATCCTTAATATCCAGTTGAAATTTATTACGTGTTTTGCCCTGAATTATCAATAAGCAGCTGATTCCATTCGATTAATTCGCTTTCACTTAGGCCGGTAGAGGCCAATTTATCTTGTAAAATTTCCCATCTGCGGGATTTTAGCTGTTTGCCCAGAAAGCTGATGATGTCACTGAGTTCACCTGCTAGTGACTCGGCATCACCGGGTAATGGGTTTGCAGCCAGCTTTAGCAGATGCACGCTCTCTGGTTTATCACGCCAGCGTTCCAGTAAGGCTGCAGTATTAAGGTGGGGTTCTTTGATAAGGATTTCAAGTAGTTCATGCAGTAATTGGGCACCTTGTATGTCGGCTTGTTGTAAAAACTGATAGTCTGTTATGCCTTCGGTAATTTGAGGATTATGTAAAATCAGATTAATAGCCTGTCGCACCGGGGGCCGTTTACCCTGGCTTTTAGGAGCAGGTTTATTTGTCCTGACCGCAGGTTGCGAGGCGGTTTCGATAAGATTTTCAAGTTGTTGAACCCTCATATTGACCATGGATGCAAGCTGGTTAAACATCATGTGGCGAAAAACCTTGTCCGGTATTTTTTGCAGGAAGGGTTTGACCAGCTTTACCAGTCTGGCGCGTCCATCAGGTATGCTCAGGTCGACTTGTTGGGCAAAATGTTCAAGCAGAAATTTTGACAGCGGCATGGCTTGATCAATGCGACTTTCAAAAGCCGCCTGGCCTTCGTCGCGAACCATGCTGTCCGGGTCTTCCCCATCCGGGAGGAATAAAAAGGCAGCTTCACGGCCTTCATGCATGTTAGGCAGTGCATTTTCAAGTGCGCGCCAGGCAGCTTCTCTACCGGCACGATCTCCATCAAAACAAAAAATAATTCGCGGTACTACACGGAACAAGGTTTCTAGATGTTCTTTTGTAGTAGCAGTACCAAGGGTGGCGACGGCATAACGTATGCCGTATTGAGCCAGAGCAAGTACGTCCATGTAACCTTCGACCACGAGGATTTTTTCCGGGTTGCGGATAGCTTTACGGCATTCGTACAAACCGTAAAGCTCTCGTCCCTTGTGGAAGATGGGCGTTTCGGGTGAGTTCAGGTATTTAGGGCCATGTGCATCTTCGCTGTTGAGTATGCGCCCACCAAAGGCAATGACGCGGCCACGACGATCGGTTATCGGGATCATGATGCGTTCGCGGAAGCGGTCATAGTATCCCTGGTTGTTGTCTTTCTCGATAACCAGGCCTGCGCGGTTTAGTTGTTCCAGGCTTTTTGTGTCTTTACCCAGTTTCTGAATGAGGCTGTCCCAACCGGGAGGCGCATAACCGACGCCGAATTCAGCGGCTATTTCTCCACTCATGCCGCGTGTTTTTAAATAAGCGATGGCTTGCTCTGATTGAGCATGAGAACGTAATTGTTGCTTATAAAAATCATGGGCGCGTAGCATAATTTCATACAGGTTGTCCTCGCGTGGAGCGACGGGCGCATGGCCTTGTTCGCGCTCAACTTCAAGTCCAGCCTGTTGTGCAAGGTCTTCAATGGCATCGACAAAGCTCAGGTGTTCATATTCCATCAAAAAACTGATGGCGGTGCCGTTCGCACCACAACCAAAGCAGTGATAAAATTGTTTGGTTTGACTGACAGTGAAAGACGGCGTTTTTTCAGTGTGGAACGGGCAGCAGGCCTTGTAGTTGCTTCCGGCTTTTTTTAATGGCACGCGCACATCAATGACATCAATAACGTCAATGCGATTGAGTAGTTCATCGATAAAAGATTGTGGGATGCGGCCGGCCATGTAGTTAGGTTAAAGGTACGCGGGGGAAGGTACAAGTGTGGGTTTGCGAATATTCTAGCTTCTTTTGACAGTAGCTAGTGGCGAGTAGCTAGTAGCGAGGCTTAATTTAATGTAGGAGCGGCCTTTGGCCGCGAAAAACGAAGCAATAATATAGAAATTATCTAGTATGGTGATATTCGAGTGAAATCAGGAAATGCACAGGGTAATTAATTTTTGTGTTCTTTTATCGCGGCCAAGGGCCGCTCCTACAGGAAGGAGTATTTAAAATCAGGCGTTTAATTTGGCTTTAATCTGACCGCTGACTTTGCCCATGTCGGCTCGGCCTTGCATTTTAGGTTTGAGAATGCCCATTACCTTGCCCATATCACGGATGCCGCTGGCGCCGGTTTCGCTGATAGCGCTGGCGATCATGTCGGCAATTTCATCGTCGCCAAGGGCGGCAGGCAGAAACTCCTGAATAATAACCAGTTCGGCTTTTTCTACATCGGACAGATCGTTGCGATCGGCTTTTTCATACTGCACAATTGATTCGCGGCGTTGCTTGCACATTTTATCGAGCACGATGAGAATGCGGTCGTCATCGAGTGCGTCAATGCGCTCGTCAACTTCAATTTGTTTGATGGCAGCCTGAATCAGACGAATAGTACCCAGTCGCACTTTGTTGCCAGAGCGCATGGAGTCTTTCATATCTTCGGTGATTTGCTGTTTAAGTGACATGATGTCCAGTCTGTATGATATCTAGTCTGACAGTATAACAGGACGCCCTGTTATGGAATATCAGGCTAAGGAATTAGTACATTCGGACTCGACGGGAATTAGAGCGATACATCTTTTTCTGATGTCTTTTTACAGCAGCAGCTTGCTTGCGCTTGCGTTCGGCTGTTGGTTTCTCATAATATTCACGGCGGCGGACTTCTGAAAGAACACCCGCTTTTTCACAGGCGCGCTTGAAGCGACGTAATGCGATGTCAAATGGTTCGTTGTCACGTACTCGTACGTTTGGCATATACTTTATTACCTTAAGTGATACAGTTAAAAAATCTGACCAAATCGATCAGAGCAGGCAATTCTACAGTTACAATAGGTAAAAATCAAAGCAGTTTTGCAGATAAAGGTAAATTCATTAAATATTATGCGTGTTCTAGGAATTGAATCATCTTGTGATGAGACCGGCGTGGCGGTTTATGATAGCGAAAAAGGCCTGCTGGGCCATGTGCTATATAGCCAGATAAAACTGCATGCGGAGTATGGTGGGGTGGTGCCTGAACTGGCTTCAAGAGACCATATTAGAAAAACTATCCCATTGATTAATAAAGTATTAAATGAGTCAGGGATGGAATTGAGTGATATCGATGGTGTTGCCTTTACGGCAGGGCCCGGGCTGGTTGGTGCCTTGCTGGTAGGGTCGTCTATTGGCCGGTCTTTGGCGTGGACGCTGAAAAAACCGGCCATTTCAGTGCATCATATGGAAGGCCATTTACTGGCTCCTTTACTGGAAGATAACCCGCCTGAATTTCCGTTTCTGGCCTTGTTGGTGTCGGGCGGGCATACCATGCTGATCAAGGTAGCGGCAGTAGGTGAGTATGAATTGTTGGGAGATACTCTGGATGATGCCGTGGGTGAGGCGTTTGATAAAACAGCAAAGATCATGGGCCTGCCTTATCCGGGAGGGCCAGAGCTGGCAAGGCTGGCATTATCCGGTTGTGATGGTGTGTATAAATTTCCGCGACCGATGACAGATAGACCCGGGCTGGATTTCAGTTTTAGCGGGCTGAAGACCTTTGCCTTAAATACCTATAATAAGAGTGATAAAACCAGTCAGGACAAAGCCAATGTTGCCTACGCCTTTCAGGAAGCGGTTGTTGAAACACTCGCAATAAAATGTCGGAGGGGTCTGAAACAAACAGGTTTGAGCCGACTGGTTATCGCCGGTGGGGTGAGTGCAAATACCCGATTGCGTGAGCGGCTGGCAGAGCTGGTTGAAAAAGAAGGCGGTGAGATTTTTTATCCGCGCCTGGAGTTCTGTACCGACAATGGTGCCATGATAGCCTTTGCAGGTTGTTTACGGATAGCCGCAGGTCAACGTGATTCAACCACAATAGAAGCCAGGCCCCGGTGGAAGCTGGAAGATCTTGATGCGTTGAAGTGACTAGTCCTCAGTGCCGGATATCAGGTTGCGGATATTGCTACGGTGTCGCCAGAATAGTAAAACTGACATGATAATAATAATGGTTAAAAAATAAGTTTGTGAAGGCTCCAGTACCCAGGCATAAACAGGGGTAAGAAAAAATGCAATCAGTGCGGATAAAGATGAGATGCGCAAAACCTTGGCAACGAAAAGCCAGGTCAGGATTGTGCCAAGGCCAACCGGCCAGGATGCAACAATGATTGCGCCCATTGCAGTAGCAACACCCTTGCCGCCACGAAAGCTGAAAAACACCGGATAAAGGTGCCCCAGAAAACAGGCCAGGCCTATCGTTATCTGTAGATCCAGATCAGCTCCCATCAGTTTGGCAAGTAAAACAGGAATAACACTTTTGAGTGAATCACCGGCCAGCGTGATGGCGGCATATTTTTTACCGCCTACGCGTAAAACATTGGTTGCACCCGGGTTGCCTGATCCCTGTGTTCTCGGATCAGGAAGGCCGGCAACTCGACAAACAATAATGGCGCTGGAGACAGAACCCATCAGGTAGCCGAGCAACAACCAGAGATAATCCTGTGTGGCAAGTGTGATCATGATGACTATTGGAACGCGGATACCTATCCAAGGTCAAGGAATAGTTGGGCAATCCGTTGTTGATGGCGTAGAATTCAGACCTTCACCTTGGTTACGTATCTATTTGATATTTACTGATTAATAGTTAACTGGAAAGACAATGGATATAATTTTTTTACAAGCACTTGAGATAGAGACGGTTATCGGGATCTATGACTGGGAGCGAAAAATAAAGCAAAAAGTCGTGTTTGATATCGAGATGGGAGCGGATATTCGCAAGTCTGCCAGTACCGATCACATTGATGACACACTCAATTACAAGGCGGTTGCCAAACACGTGATCGCTTATGTGGAAGAAAGTCATTTTCAGTTGGTTGAAACACTGGCCGAAAAAGTTGCCGGGATTGTGATAGATGAATTTAAAGTTCCGTGGGTCAAGGTTACGCTTAATAAATTAGGTGCAATTCGTGGGGCGCGTGGAGTCGGTATTATTATAGAGCGCGGCAATAAAGGTTAAATAACGTGGCCACAGTCTATATCAGCATCGGAAGTAATGTTGATCGTAAAAAAAATATACGATCCTGTCTTGAGTCCTTGCGAGAAATTTTTGGCGAGTTAAAGATATCGACTGTCTATGAAAACAAGGCGGTAGGTTTTGATGGCGATGACTTTTATAATCTTGTGGTTATATTTCAAACGCAACGTGATGTACGCGAGTTAACACCTGTCTTCAGGGAAATAGAATCCGGGCACGACCGGGTGCGAGGTGGAGAGAGGTTCAGTTCACGGACACTGGATGTTGATTTGTTGTTGTACGATGATTTGATTTTGAAAGCAGACGGGTTAACTGTTCCGCGTGATGAAATTATAAAATATGCCTTTGTATTGCGCCCGTTAGCAGAAATTTCTCCAGACCTGATTCACCCGGAGTCAGGAGAGACAATGGCAGGTTTATGGCAGGCGTTTGAGCCAAAAGAAGACATGCGAGCGGTTGATATTCAGGCCGATTGAGCTTGTAATCGTTTGCGGGTATGCAGAAATGTTTCCTGAATAATGCGTGCATCCGAACTGGCTCGGTGACGCTGAAGCCCCAGTTTTTCCAAAACAATTTTTCGTGAATTTTCCCATAATACCAGCTGGTCTTCACTTAGCAGGCTATACAGGGTATTAATACGGAAATTCATGGGTATGTTAGCGACAGAGAATAATAACGATATCCAGCTAAGGTCATAGCCCCACCCGTCACTGTAAACTGTTTTGTTTGCAAGGTGGTTATTAAGTTGTTCGGCCACCTCGGTGACGGATCTTCCGTTTTCCATTAGTGTTTCACGGCTGATACCATGAACTTCTTCTGCACCAACGTTCCAGTGTGTCCATTCGACAATAGGTCGAATTAAATAACAGTGTGCGCTTTTATCTGGCAAGGCAAAGCCAACTTCAATAGGGTAGCTGCCTTTGCCAAAACCAGAGGCTTCAATGTCGAGGATGATAGGATTACTATTATCAATATAATGTTGAGTCATTCCATTTCCTGTGCAAATTGTTATGAATTCAGGGACCGGCCTCCGTCTACCGTTAAAATCTGGCCGCTCATATAGGTAGCATCATTTATCAAGAATAAAGCAGTTTTGGCTATATCGCCAGGGTTCCCCTTTCTTTTCAGGAAAGTGCGGGAAATTATCTTTTCTTTTGTTGCTTCGTCCATATCGCCTTCGGGCCACAAAATGGCTCCAGGCGCAATAGCATTCACGCGGACATCGGGCCCCAGTTCGCAGGCTAATGCCTTGGTAATCATCACCAGGCCTGCCTTGGCCGTGCTGTAAACGGGGTAAGTCTTGAGTGGCCTGTCTGCATGAATATCAACAATATTGATAATGCATCCATTTTGGCTGGCAAGATAGGGAAAAGCCGCCTGGGACAGGAAAAAGGGTGCCTTCATGTTGGCTCCGATAAGGTCATCCCAGTGCTGCTCGGTAACTGTGCCTATTTCAGTAGCGTAAAAGGATGAGGCATTATTGATTAAAACATCAAGCTGCCCTGTTTGTTCAGTAGCCTGTTGGATGATTTTCTCTATCTGGTTGTAGTTCAGCAAATCACCTTGAACCAGAAAAGCCGTATTGCTGCGCATGTCGTTGAGTTCATTTTGTAACTGTTTGGCAGCAGTTTTGCTATTTCGATAATGAAGGATGATGTTGGCACCTTGTTCGTGCAAGGTTTTAGCCATGCAGGCACCAACCCGATGGGCGGCCCCGGTGATGAGAATTGTTTTATTCGCAAGTGATTGAGAGGACAAGTAAATGCTCCATGCCTGTTACATATAGAATAACTCTACACTAAAATGCAAGGTTCGGATAGATTATGATCTGCAAGTGATGCCTGTCATTTTTTCTAAACGAAGGCTGTTAGTTATACTGATGGTATTTGGTCAGGAGTTGACTGGTTGGTGCGAACACAGAGATATTTTTTTATAGTTTTCTATGATGCAATAAAGTGAGCTCTGGATTTGCAGCAACAGGTTTTCGGTGTGTTAATCCGATTGAACTTTGGTGCAGATTAACGGTGTTTTTTACATGTTATCGCCGGCGTTTACTGTATTTCCATGTTTCCCAGTTTTTCTTTCTGATTTTTTCTGCTTCAAGTCTTGTCTCGGGGCAGGACTCCAGCGCTATTACGCCCAGATTTCGCCACCCGGAAGTGCCAGGCACAACCTTTAACTCCTCTTCAGTAAGAGGTACTCGTTTATACCAGAATGTATATGAATCACTACCTAGTTCCTCATGTACAATTTTACTGGGCCCATTATTTTTTTTATATGTTTTCGAGGTATATACACATTGAAGCATCGAATCGTCACCATATAAAATACGATCAAGCATATTACGAAATATTTGTTTTTTACGCTTGTCCTTGTAGTAGCCATATGGTCGGTCAACCTGGATGAGAGTTATTTTTTGACTGGCGAGTGGCAAATCAATTGTATCCATGTAGTCATGGCGTTTTTTATGTCGTGCCCTGACTTTTACAGGGTCACGATAAACAATCAGGTCGATCAGATTCTTCAGCGTTACCTGGACGACGGGATTATCGCAGCCATCCAGATTTTTTATAAAAGCTCCGGTTGCATAATAGGCAGAATGCCTTGCCAGTATATCCGGGAGCATCAACACGCCAAGTGCATCCGGATTGACCTTTCGACTGGTGTTACCTGAGGTGGCCATATTCAGAATGACATTCTTGAGTTTCCATGCCTTGCGTTTGTATGCCGGGTTGTTTGAATAACATTTTTGATGAGAAAACGAAAGCATGATGATGCCAATCTGCATATTGTACCATTGCTTCATTGGAATCTTCTCGAACTGCCTGGTGGTTATCCATTTGAAAATTTGTGGGTCATGAGTAACCAGCTTTTTATAATTCTGTTTGGCATTTACTATTGGCGACAAAAATAAGCCAGTAGCAATAACCAGTAAGATTAATTTATTTCTTTGGTTAAATATTCCCGGTATCATAGCAACCCGTTGCAATTTTTTGTTCAAATATACCTGAATATATACACTTGTTTGCGTTGTTTGTGCAAGCTGCTGTAATAACTATCTGCAATAGTTCTGATTTAAGTCAATATGTACTTTTAATTTAAATCGCCATATTTTTTATGCAGAAAATAACTGAATTTAAGTTGTAAGTGCAATTTACCTGTTGCTGGAAAGGTGAAGCCGGGCGATCTCTTTTATCCCTACATGTGATGGGGCAAATAAGTGCTCTATATCTGTTATATAGTATAACGCTACACTAACAATACAAGACCCGGATAAATTATGGTCTGCAAGTATATCCAGTGATTTTTTCTAAACCAGAGCTGCCAGTTATATGGATAGTAGCGACTGAATGACGGAGATGTCACTGGATCAATTAT
Source organism: Gammaproteobacteria bacterium (assembly GCA_013151795.1). GTDB lineage: Bacteria > Pseudomonadota > Gammaproteobacteria > JAADHQ01 > JAADHQ01 > JAADHQ01. Next base: position 10,303 of record JAADHQ010000156.1, read on the forward strand.
TGTGACTGATATATATTCAAATGGCGACTGAATTGAGGATAAATATGCTTCCAGACAGACAAGTGAATATACGTATTGATTTTGGTTTCAAGCTGGCCAATCTGTTTGCCATATTGGTCGGTATTGAGGTTTTATTTTTATTGATCGATACGGTTGTGACATGCTGCGGTCTGGTGACCCATCCAAAGTTACGATTACTGCTTGATATTACCTATGAGGCAAATATACCTACCTGGTTTTCCAGTACCCAGGCTCTGGTGACAGGCATTGTTGCACTACTTGTAGGCCAGGTTCGCTCAAAGCAATCCGAGAGAAAACTTGCGAAAGGGTGGTACCTTACGGGTGCATTCTTTATTTATCTGGGTATTGATGATGCAGCACAGATCCATGAAAGGGTTTCTACTTTCATTAATGATGTAGTTAAAGATGGCGATGGTAATGCCTTTATTTCAGCCATTATGGATTTATTGCCGAGTTATCACTGGCAGTTGTTTTTCCTTCCGGTTTTTATTCTGGTTGGTATTTTGATGACGTGGTTTTTATATAATGAATTCAAACATAAAAGCGCCTTGCCTGTTTTTTTTGCAGCCATGAGTTGTTATGCCGTCGCTGTCGGGCTTGATTATATTGATGGTATTCCCAGTAATTACAGGGTTGCGCAAGAATACCTTTCATTCAGCACTGCAGAAATGGTGCATCTATCGCGTGCCATTGAGGAGTTTCTTGAAATGCTGGGGACGACATTATTTATGATGTCATTTTTGTTGGTGTACGAGCCATCGGTTAGCAATAAGGGTGAGTCCTGATTCATTAGTTCTGGCAAACTCTATATTATTGAGGCAATAAAAAAAGCGGCTACAAGATTGTAGCCGCTTTTGTTTTTATGATGTTATCTAGTCACAAGTGATACTGGCAGTACTGATTCGGCCAATAACGGTTACTGTTACTTTCTTGCCTTTCTCTCCAGAGCGTGAACTGTCACATACTTTGAAGACGGTACTACCAGAAGGGCTGGATCCACCAGAGTTACATCCACCTGAGCTACTACCTGAAGAGCTGCTGCCAGATGAACTGCTACCTGAGCTACTACTGCCTGAAGAGCTACTGCCAGATGAACTGCTACCTGAGCTACTGCTGCCTGAAGAGCTACTGCCAGATGAACTGCTACCTGAGCTACTACTGCCTGAAGAGCTACTGCCAGATGAACTGCTACCTGAGCTACTACTGCCTGAAGAACTACTGCCAGATGAACTGCTACCTGAGCTACTACTGCCTGAAGAACTACTGCCAGATGAACTGCTACCTGAGCTACTGCTACCAGAAGAGCTGCTACCAGAAGAGCTGCTACCAGAAGAGCTGCTGCCAGATGAACTGCTACCAGAAGAACCACTTGAAGAGCTGCATCCTGAGCCGCTGCTGCCGGAAGAACTACTACCAGAAGAACTACTACCAGATGAGCTGTCTTCACTGCTACCAGAAGAACTACTACCGGAATCACTGCTCGCCTGTGCCAGATTGATAGGCAGTAAATTGAGAAGTGAATTAGCTACTTTCATACTAAAACCGGCTTCAGTCGGGTTTTCATGGGTGAAATCGTTGACGCAATCGGTGCAGTTATTTGCGAGAAACCCGGTAGGTTTATAACGAATATAGCTTGCTCCATCTACCTGCATGGTAATGCTGTTATTGACGCCTTTACTTACACGGATAAGGAAGTCTGTTCCGTCAAATGAACCTGCTGTTCCATTGTCAGTGAAGACAATCCAGCCATTGGCCCAGTTGGTCGAGCCGCTGCCAAGAGCTGCTGTCACTGCTGGCGCAGACTGAAACACGTGTCCCACGTTTTATTGCTTCAGAGCGAGCGAGTATGAGTGACGTTACCAGTCCGTTTGTTTGCGTAACAATACGGTTATTCTGAATAAAACTCCTGAACCCTGGTATGGCTAATGTTATGATGATAGACCCCAGGACTATTACCATCATAACTTCGATTAGTGTAAAACCTGATTGATTATTAGTTTTCATATGCCTCTCGCAAACGTAATTAATTGAATAAATTTAAACCATAGCTTTCCATTAACTATATCTATCGGCCATGCTGCAAAAATGTTTAGTTTTATTTATCGTTAAGCTGGAAGCAGAGAAGGAATGTCGGGTTTTTTAATTGCTACAAGGGTATTATATAAGGTGTCTGTAGCGGATTGTAAAAGTGGCTTATGTATACAAGCATCGATTTTTTGCTTGCCCAACTAATTGATTAATAAAATATTATCGAATTATTAAAGCTGAATGATGCATTTCGGGCTTTAATGGTGAAAAAATGTGATAGCAGGGTTATGAATAGAAAGGAGCAGATTTTTCTTCAGCAAATGAAACGGGCAGAGATCGAGAGTCAGCAATTACCTGAGCCAGATGCGGCTTCACAAGCAGTGAGTTGGCAGTTGCAAGACAAGATCAAACAGGCCATGAACAATCAGGACGGGTTTATTTCATTTGAGCACTTCATGCAAATGGCGTTATATGAACCCGGTTTGGGTTATTATGCGGCGGGTTCACGTAAATTTGGTGTAGACGGTGACTTTATCACTGCTCCGGAGGTCTCTCCCTTGTTTGGTTTTTGTGTGGCGAATTTTTGCCAGCAGGTACTAAATAATATTCCAGATGGAAATATACTGGAATTTGGAGCAGGTAGTGGAACAATGGCTGCTGATATTCTTATTGAGCTGGAGCGTCAACAAGCCTTGCCAGAGTATTATTATATTCTCGAGGTCAGTGCTGAATTACAGCAACGTCAGCAGCAAACCGTGCAAGAAAAAGTGCCCCACCTCGTTAACCGGGTGCAATGGTTGCAACGCCTGCCTGAACAGGAATTTAATGGTGTGGTGCTAGGGAATGAACTCCTGGATGCCATGCCCGTACATCGTTTTTGTATTGATGAGAGTAAAATCAAGCAATACCTTGTTTCCTGGTCTGACGACCAGAGTCAATTTGTAACCAGTACAGTTGATGCCGTTGAAGATGTTTTCAGGCAAATTGAACATTGTCAGGATTATCTGGAAAGGAAATTTGTCGACGGCTATGAATCCGAGGTGTCTTTGGCACATACTGGCTGGTTGAAGTCAATACAGGCAGTTATGGGGCAGGGTGTTATTCTACTGATTGATTATGGTTATGGCCGTGCAGAATATTATCACCCTGAGCGGAGCATGGGGACATTGATGTGTCATTACCGGCATCGCGCGCACCCGAACCCTTTCAAGTTAATTGGTTTACAGGACATAACCGCTTATGTTGATTTCACGACAATCGCAGAAGCCGCGGTAAATAATGGAATGGATGTTTTGGGTTACGCTACTCAAGCTGCGTTTTTACTGGATTGTGGCCTGGAAAAAATGATGCCTGATTACGAGGCCGGTTCGATTGAAAATAACCTGAAAACAGCCCAGCAAATCAAAACCCTGACCCTGCCGGGGGAAATGGGTGAACGCTTTAAAGTAATGGCGCT
>JAADHQ010000004.1 GCA_013151795.1 Gammaproteobacteria bacterium
CCATATCCAGCTTAATAACTTCAAATTCCATTTTATCCAGATCAGCCATTATATAGGTTGGCGGTGCGCCAATGCCTGCCACAGTTCCCGGGTTTACCAGAACCGTTTTTCCGTTTTTGATGTTGTCGTACCATTTCACATTGTGTATGTGGTCATGGCCACAGCAAACCATGTCCCAATCGCCGGTAATGGAGAGGGCTTCGGCGTAGTGTGGGTAGTGGACGATAAAGATTTTTTTGCCACCCAGTTCGATGCCTGCATCCTGGCCATAGTAATTCAGTTGTCCGCCTGATTTATCAGCCATGAGGTGTAATGCGTATTGATCACCTGTGTTGTTGCCATGGATAACGTGAATAGGCAGTTCATACTGGCGAGTAATATTCAATGTGCTGGGGGCAACGATATCACCGCAATGTAAAATGGCTTCGGCACCACGTTTTTTAGCGTCAGCGACGGCGGCAGCGAGTAATTTACGATTATCGTGACTGTCTGAGAGTATGCAAATTTTCATCAGAAACAAGGCTTGTCAGGTGCTGCCTGAAAACGTCGAATGCTGGAATTGATTTCTGCCTTGGCTTCTTCAGGGCCAAACCATCCTTCAACCTTGACCCATTTGTTTGGCTCCAGATCTTTATAATGCTGAAAGAAATGAGCGATTTGATCAAGTAATAACTGAGGCATGTCTTCGGTTGATTGCATCGTTCTATACGATGTACATAATTTATCGATAGGCACGGCCAGTACTTTAGCATCTTCACCGGCTTCATCGGTCATTTTTAAAATGCCTATCGGGCGACATTGAATCACAGAGCCGCTTATCAGTGGAACAGGGGTGACGACCAGAACATCAACCGGATCACCATCATCAGACAGTGTGTGCGGGACATAGCCATAGTTGCATGGATAATGCATGGCCGTGTTCATGAACCGGTCAACAAACATTGCACCGGTTTCCTTGTCTACTTCGTATTTAACCGGATCACTATGGGAGGGGATTTCAATGATGACGTTAATTTCGTCAGGGAGATCCCGACCGGAAGTTACTCTGTCCAGATTCATGCTTACCACCAGGTTATCAAAAAAACAAAGGCCGGTAGTATACCGGCCTATGATCGTATAAGAAATAGCCACCTGAAAATAAATCAGGTGGCTATTTTTTGCTTATAGTAGAGGAACTATCAGCAGAGCTACAATATTTATTATTTTAATCAATGGGTTAATTGCAGGGCCGGCTGTGTCTTTGTAGGGGTCGCCTACAGTGTCACCGGTTACAGCTGCCTTATGAGCATCAGAACCTTTACCGCCATGGTGTCCATCTTCGATATATTTCTTCGCATTATCCCATGCACCACCACCTGTGGTCATGGAGATGGCCACGAATAAACCGGTGACGATAGTACCGATCAGCACACCACCAAGGGCTTCTTTGCCTAATGTCAGTCCAACGACGACGGGTACCAGTACAGGTAGCAGCGATGGAATGATCATTTCCCTGATGGCTGAACGAGTCAGCATATCAACGGCTTTGGAGTAGTCCGGTTTCTGGCTGTAGTCCATGATGCCAGGCATTTCCTTGAACTGACGACGAACTTCTTTAACGATATCACCGGCTGCACGGCCAACAGCTTCCATCGCCATGGCGCCAAACAGGTAAGGTACCAGGCCACCGATGAACAAGCCGATAATAACCATGTGGTTATCAAGAGAAAAGTTCAGCTCTGTGCCACCATTGGCTTCAAGCGCATGAGTGAAATCAGCGAACAGTACCAGTGCTGCCAGTCCGGCTGAACCGATAGCATAACCTTTGGTAACAGCCTTGGTAGTATTACCAACAGCATCCAGAGGGTCAGTGATGTTACGGATTTTTTCATCCAGCTCGGCCATCTCGGCAATACCACCGGCATTGTCTGTAATAGGGCCGTAGGCATCAAGGGCGACGATAATACCGGTCATGGATAACATGGCCGTTGCAGCTATGGCGATGCCATAGAGGCCTGCCAGTTCGTACGAACCCCAGATAGCCGCACAAATAACCAGCACAGGGGCGGCAGTAGACTTCATGGAAACGCCAAGACCGGCGATAACGTTAGTGCCATCACCTGTCGTTGATGCTTCAGCGATGCGTTTAACCGGGCCGTATTCAGTTGCAGTGTAATACTCAGTGATAACGACCATCGCAGCAGTCAGGCCAAGCCCGATCAGTGTGCAGTAAAACAGGTTTATGGTTGATAGCGACTTGCCATCCAGCATGATTTCACTGCCCATAACTGATTGGGTAACAAAATAGAATGCTATGGCTGCTAATATGGCTGCAACGATCAGGCCACGGTAGAGTGCATTCATGATCTTGCCACCTTCACGTGCATTGACAAAAAAGGTGCCGATGATAGAAGCAATGATTGATGTGCCACCTAGCAAGAGCGGGTAGACAGCCGCTTGTGCAGCCATGTCTTTCAATAACAGGGTACCCAGTAACATGGTTGCTACCACGGTTACCGCATAGGTTTCGAACAGGTCAGCTGCCATGCCTGCGCAGTCACCGACATTATCACCAACATTGTCAGCGATAACGGCAGGGTTACGTGGGTCATCCTCAGGGATGCCTGCTTCTACCTTACCGACGATATCGGCGCCGACATCTGCACCCTTGGTGAAGATACCACCACCCAGTCGGGCGAAGATAGAGATAAGTGAGCCACCAAAGGCAAGCCCTATTAATGGATGAATAGGGTCTTCAACACCGTTAGAGAGCATGATGGCGTAGAAACCTGCCACACCCAGCAGAGCCAGACCAACAACGAGCATGCCGGTGATAGCGCCACCGCGGAAAGCAACTTGCATAGCCGCATTCAGGCCGTGATTGGCGGCTTCTGCAGTACGTGAATTAGCACGTACCGAAATGTTCATACCTATATAACCGGTTAAGCCCGATAGGATGGCACCAACGGCAAAACCGATAGCGGTATAGGTGCCGAGGTAGAGATACAAGGGAATCAATAAGATAATACCGACAAGCGCAATAGCAGTGTACTGGCGGTTAAGGTATGCCTGCGCGCCATCTTGTATAGCGGCAGCAATTTCTTTCATGCGATCATTGCCCATGGGCTTGGCCAGGATCCATTTGATCGAGAAAACACCATATGCCAGTGCCAAAAATGCACTAACAATGGACAGCGTGAGACCATCAATACCAAACATGTTAATTACCTCCGTTATTTACTTTTTATCCGAAAATTTAAAATGCTTTCCGGTATTTTTTATTATCATCAAGTGACGCCAGGGAATAACTTGAGCGTAACTGTCAGATATAAAAAAAGCCTCAACATGATGTTAGAGGCTTTTAATTCCTGAATTCTGTTTCTGCAGTGAAACCGAATAGTCTTTTCAGTTCCAGAGTGCTAATCAGTGGATCGACTGCTTGCTGGCTATGTTCTCTTTGCACTTCGTTGAGTATTAGGTTGGCGCCGTTACGATTGTAACCACCCCCCATGAGAGCCTGTACCGTAAGTAATTTATTGGTCTTTTCAAGAGTCATGCTGCATTCTGGGCTAAAAAAACAGACATTAACAGGAAAATAAGTTTATCCGCGCATTAATAGGATTATTGGTTTATTGCACAAAAAAAGAGGAGCCGAAGCTCCCCTTTTAATTACCTGAGTATTATCAAGTTAATTCAACAGCTTACTTTACCTTGAAATCAACACCTGTTTTTTTCTTTACAGAAACTTTCTTTAGTTGTACGTATTTTGGCATGCCATCTTTGCCATATGGAGGATAATCTTCACCCTGCATTAGTGGCGCCAGGTACTCACGGCATTTTTTGGTGATACCAAATCCGTCTTTGGTAATGAAACTTTTAGGCATCATTTTTTCAACATTGGCAACGCGTGACAGTTTGGCAGAACCGATAGTCCATTTATATGGCTTGTTAGACTTACGTACGATAGTAGGCATAACAGAGTTCTGACCTTTAATGGCCATTTCCACGGCTGCTTTACCCATGGCATATGCCTGGTCGACGTCAGTTTTAGAAGCAATATGACGTGCAGCACGTTGCAGATAGTCAGCCACTGCCCAATGGTATTTATAACCGAGCTTATCGCGAACCATGTTAGCGATAACAGGAGCGACGCCACCCAGCTGAGCGTGACCGAATGCATCTTTCAGACCCTGATCGGCAAGGAAGTTACCACTGCGATCGTGAACGCCTTCTGATACAACAATAGAACAGTAGCCAAATTTGGTGACTTTTTCTTTTACAGCCTTAAGGAACTTGGCTTTACTGAAATTTACTTCAGGGAACAGGATCAGTACAGGAATTTCACAGTCCTCAGTTGACGCCATGCCGCCTGCAGCAGCAATCCAGCCTGCATGACGACCCATGACTTCGAGAACAAATACCTTGGTAGAGGTTTTGCACATTGAGGCAACATCGAAACTCGCTTCGCGTGTTGAAATAGCAATGTATTTGGCCACAGAGCCGAATCCAGGGCAGTTATCCGTAATAGGCAGGTCATTATCAACTGTTTTTGGTACGTGGATAGCCTGCAGATCGGCACCCATTGTCTTGGCAAGTTGAGATACTTTCAAGCAAGTATCAGCTGAGTCGCCGCCGCCATTGTAGAAGAAGTAACCAATGTTATGTGCTGCAAAAACCTCGATCAGACGTTCGTACTCACGGCGGTTTTCTTCCAGGCTTTTCAGTTTGTAGCGGCATGAGCCAAAAGCACCTGATGGTGTATGGCGTAATGCTGCGATGTCTCTCACAGATTCCTTGCTGGTATCGATCAGGTCTTCGGTTAAGGCACCAATGATCCCGTTACGGCCGGCATAGACTTTTCCGATTTTGTCCTTGTTTTTACGAGCTGTTTCGATCACACCACAAGCTGATGCATTGATAACAGCGGTTACACCGCCCGATTGAGCGTAAAAGGCGTTCTTCTTGGCCATGTGTTTTCCTCTCTTTTCTTTAATATTTAAATGTTTAAACTGGTTTGCTACTAAAAATTATCCTGTCTGGCTTGTCTTTTCATTTTCATGGTCAGCCTGAGTCTGGAGTAATGTCACGATACAATTTGCCAGATCGTTAAACTCACTGGTGCCTGTGCCGTATTGCTGGTGCCCGCGGTAAAAAAATTGGGCACGATAGTGATCTTCTGATGCCTTGGCAATGATGAAGTGGCAGTCCTGATCAGTCCAGTACATGGCGGGGCACTCGGTTAATTCTTTATCGGTGGAATAGAGTCTGATTTCTGTATCAACTACCTGAAGCTCTTTTTTTACACTGTATCGCTCCATCAGCGTGGTTTCAGCGATCCAAATTTCGTTGTCGTTGATATCCGATATGCGTGACATACGTAAAAAATCCTGTGTTTAGTGAGTACAGATAATATTAAAGGGCAGAAGAATAGCGCATCTTGACAATAATTGCATGGATTTCATTGACTTCTGAACCTATAAAATAGTAGCTTAAACGTTATCGGATCAAAACCGATTATAAAAAACATAAATGATCCTGAAGATGATTTATATATTAAGGTATGAAAATACCCGTGCTGCCCGTATTTTAAAGGGTTAAATAATAAAAAAACTAATAAAAACAGTGAAGTGAGGACGTAATCATGAGAGTGGTTTTATTCGGTGCTCCCGGTTCGGGAAAAGGAACGCAGGCCCGATTAATTGCAGGCAAGTTTGCTTTGACCCATATTTGTGCAAGTGAATTATTGCGCAATGCTATTGCTGAAGGTTCAGAAATAGGGTTGCAAGCAAAAACTTCCATTAATCAAAACCAGCAGGTTTCTGATGAAATTATGCTAACCCTGGTGCAAGACCGGTTATCGAAACCTGATATTGGCAAAGGTTTTGTATTGGACGGTATTCCAGGAAACATAGCCCAATCTCAGGCGCTGGATAATTTACTGGAGATTATTGGTCGCTCTCTGGATGTTGCCATTATGCTGGACACAGAGTTTGATGCGTTGATGCAGCGTATTACCGGAAGGCTGGTTTGCCGTAGTTGTGGCAACGTGCATAATTTATATACAGATCCTCCAGCGATGGATGGTCAATGTGATGAATGTGGTGGATCATTGCGACATCGTGCTGATGACAATGAGGAAATTATTACTAATCGTTATCGTCAATATGAGTCGGTTACAATGCCGGTCATCGAGTATTATCGTGGTCAGGATAAAATCAGGGTTGTGCAGGGAATAGGTGATGTCGATGATATTTTTGCAGCTGTTTGTAATGTGCTTGATGCGGTAGAGATTGACCCGAATGAAGCGCCTATGCCAACGGTAGAGCAACTGGAAGAGCTGGTTCTGCAAAAAGCGCTAGGGATGCAAATTGAAGAAACACAATCAGTAAAAAAAGTTGCAAAAAAGTTAGACGCAGAAGGTGCTTCTGTCTCGGCCACAAAAAAATCGGGAAAAAAGAAGCCGGTAAAGAAACAGGCAAAAAAATCAGCTGTGAAAGAAGCTGTTACACCTAAGAAAAAAGTAACAAGCAAGAAATCACCGGCTAAAAAGAAAGTGCCGGCCAAGAAGGCTGTTGCCGGGAAAGCAGCCAGTAAAAAGAAACCTGCCAGTAAGAAGAAGGTGACGGTTAAAAAGAAAGTGGCGAAGAAAACTCCGGTTAAGAAAAAGGCAGAGCCCAAGAAAAGAAAGGCGGTTGTTAAAAAGAAAACTGCGGCACCAAAAAAGAAAGTGGCTAAAAAAAAGGTTGTTAAGAAGAAAAAATGATTAAAGACTTAAAGACCAAAGGGCAAGGATGTCATTTGTCTGTAGTCATTCGTCAAAGACAGAAGACAGAAGATGTCGTTTGTCTGTAGTCATTCGTCAAAGACCAAAGACCAAAGACCAAAGATTAAAGAAACAAAAAACTTTGCGGCCTCTGCGCTTTTGCGTTGCAAGAATTAAATATAAAAAAAGCCCTCCATGAGGAGGGCTCTTCCAATAAACGAAATGTTTATTCGGTTACTTATAAACTCTGATAGTAATCAATCAGAATCTTCGCTACTTCAGGACGTGAAAATTCCTTTGGTGGTGCTTCGCCGTTAGCCAGCATTTCACGTACTTTAGTACCTGACAACAGTACAAAGTCATCTTTTTGATGGTCATCAACTTCACGCATCATCACAACCTTGTTCAGTTTCTTCGACCATGCGGTGTGGTCAGCCATGAACATTTCAATATCCATTGCACCTGCAGGGATGTCATCAAAAATGGTCTGGGCATCAAATGCTCCATAATAGTCACCAACGCCTGCGTGGTCACGGCCGATAATAAAGTGTGTGGCGCCCATGTTCTGGCGGAAGTAGGCATGCAGCACAGCTTCGCGAGGGCCTGCATATAACATGTCGAAACCGTAACCGGTTACCATGGCGCTGTTTGCCGGGAAGTAAACTTCAACCATCTTACGAATAGCAGCATCACGGACAGGAGCGGGGATATCGCCAGGCTTGAGTTTACCCAGTAACATATGAATAACCAGACCATCGCAATTCAGACGATCCATCGCCATGTGGCAGAGTTCTTCGTGTGCAAGATGCATAGGGTTGCGTGTCTGGAAAGCGACAACTTTCTTCCATCCGTGTTCAGATATTTCATTACGAATTTCAACAGCAGTACGGAAAGTATCAGGGAATTCAGTGCTGAAGTAACTGAAGTTCAGAACCTGAATCGGCCCGGAAATAGCAGTACGACCAACAGTATTAAATGCATTAACTCCAGGATGCTCCATGTCGTCAGTGCGGTAGACCTTGTCAGTCATGGTAGCCATCTGGGCATCGGTTACTGTTTCAATACTTTCGACAGTTTGAACAGCAATAACAGGGTTGCCATCAACGTTTGGATCACGCAAGGCAATTTTTGCACCAACTTCAATGCCGTCTGCACTTTCAACCAGATTAAGAACCGGAACAGGGAAAAATTGTCCAGAAGTTGTTTGCATGGTTTCAGCAACACTCATCGCGTCTGCAACAGTCATGTAACCTGTTAGTGGAGTGAAGTAACCACCACCCATCATAACTGCATTACCGGCTGCGGCTGAGCTGATCGTGACTGAAGGCAAGCCTTCGGCTTCTTTGCTCAAGGCATCATGTTCGTCAGTGTCATAAACGAACAGAGGCATTAATTCATCTGATCCAATTGGCTTGATCATAGGTGCTTCCTCTTTTATATAGTATTAAATGCTTTACGTCAGTCTTTAAAGTCAGGACTGGTTAAAAATAAAGGCCGAGTGTTAAAAATATCTTGCCAGAAAAGTTGGCTGGTAAACTCAGTATGTAACCGGGGACTATAGCAGAGGATGGGCTTTCAATGGCACAGTAAATACAGGATTTAGCCATGAGATTTATGATGCCTTTATAAATCTGATAAATAAGTGTCTATGTATATGATTGTGTAGTATGTTGCGATTGAGTTTAATAACCTTTTAGTTAAGAGGGGCTTTATTAACGTATCATAATTTTATTGAAAGCTTAATTAGAATTGATCTAGATCAAAAAATAGTTTTGATTTTGTTTTAAATTATCACTAAATCATATAGGTTGTTTGTAATCTGAAGCGTAATAACAAGGAGATACAATACTGTGAAGAATAAGCGAAGATATAACTGCATGCTTGTGGGTGCTTTAATTGTTAGTGCTGGTGTTATGCAGCCAGTTCTGGCCGGATCAAAAGCGGTTCTTGGAAAGAAGCTGTATTCCCAGAATTGTATTTTTTGCCATCAGGCCGATGCGATAGGCAAGCCGGGTGTGGCGCCTTCATTAACCAATAAGGAATTCCTGGCAACAGCCTCGGATAAATTTATTAAAGGTACCATACGTGATGGGCGAGCAGGTACGGGTATGCCGCCATTCGGGCATCTCGGGCGTAAAGGCATAGAAGCCATTGTTGCCTTCTTGCGCGATCACACCAGGGAACCAAATCGTTCTGCCAGTATCGATAAGCAAGATCACTCCCAGGGCGATGCACGCATGGGCAAGCTCTGGTTTGATAATATATGTTCTACCTGTCATGGAGTGAATGGTGATGGTTACCTTGCTGGCGGCACAGGTACCGCCATTGGCAGTGCCAGTTTTCTGAAAAAAGCTACCGATGGTTTTATTCGTGAAACTATCAAACATGGTCGTTCCAACACACGCATGATTGGTTATTCAGGGCCTGAAGGCATGGCTAATCTCAGTGATCAGGAAATAGACGATATCATCACTTATATGCGTTCACTCGCCAAATAACCCGGAGTAAAAAACATGAAACGAATCAAGATGGACCGTAGGGATTTTCTCAAGAGCAGCGCATTTATTACGGGTGCTACGGGTGCTGCGGGATTAATGGTAGGTGCTAACCCTGAGCTGGAAGCCGCACCAGTGAATGCGAAGGCTGTGACGCGGACGACGGCGATAGCACAATGCCCGTACTGCGGGGTGGGGTGTGGAACCATTATTCAGTCAGAAAATGGCAAGATAGTTTCGATGCGTCCTGATAAAGATCATCCTACTAACTATGGTTTACAGTGCATCAAGGGGCTGACAGCGGCAGAGCCTATTTATGTAGATCGTATGGAAGGTGATTCATACGTGCGAAAGGATGTCTGGGCTGAATGGAATAAAAAAGACCATGGCGATCTGGGATATATCAGCAAGACCAAGGGTTCATTTGATGAAGAGCATTTTGTTCGCGTCCCTTATGAAAAAGCATCGGATATGGTGGCGCACAAGCTGGCTTATTTTGCCAAGAAATATACAGGTAACTCCATTGCACTGTATGGTTCCGGCCAGTTAACGGTTGAAGGTCAGTATCTGGAAAACCTGTTTATGAAGGGTGTACTGGGTTCCAATACTATTGAAGCCAATGCGCGTATGTGTATGACCTCGGCGGTAACCGGTTATTTCGCTACACTGGGTTCTGACACGCCTCCACTGGCTTATGAAGATATCGAGTTGTGCGACATGATCATGCATTTTGGTCATAACGCGCGTGAATCGCATCCTATAATATTCTGGCGTGCAGCAGATTATAAACGCAAGAGTGATATCCCTACAGTCGTGGTTGACCCTCGTTACACCGGTACGGCTAAAGGTTACGAGAGTATTAATCCGAAAAATTCAGTGCATGTTCCGATATTGAATGGTGATATCAGTTTCCTTAACTCGATAGCACATGTGTTACTGAAAGATCATAAAGATGTCATTGACTGGGATTTCGTCAAAGAGCATACCACCGGTTGGGAAACCTATACCAAGGGTGTGCTGAAAGACTACAGTCCTGAACAGGTTCAGGATCGCATGGGCGGAAAGAATCATGATGTTTCACCAGCGCTGATCCGTAGAATCGCAGGTATGTTTGCTGATGCAACACGTAAAAGGTTGGAGCGTAGTAAAGGCAAGCAAGAAGGGAAAGGTTATGGTGGTGTCATTATTATGTGGGGTATTGGTTATAACCAGCATATTCATGGACAGTACAATGTTATTTCGATAATTAATTTGCTAACGCTGACCGGTAATCTTGCTAAACCGGGTTGCGGGCCTTTCTCTATGACAGGTCAGCCGAATGCGATGGGTGAACGGTTTACCGGTGGTCTGACAGATCGTCTGCCGTTTAATCAACCGTTGAAGAATGCATCTCATCGTAAATGGATAGCGAAGCAGTGGAGAGTGCCTGAGAAAAACCTGATTACCGCCATGAAGGCCAAAAATCCAGGTATGGCAATTGGTATGATGGAGCGAGCGCTGAAGGATGATGTTAAAGCCATGATCTTTGTTTATGCAACGCATATTGATTTGCCTGATCAGCAAAACCTGATTCGTCCTGCGATGGAAAAAACTTTCAATGTTATACAAGAGATTTATCGGCATGCGCCTAATAATCTCTATGCGGATGTTATTTTCCCTGCGGCAACATGGGGTGAGGTCGATGGCGTCTATATTAGTTCCGAACGGCGTATTAACCGTGTAGAGAAAGCGGCCGAGCCGCCTCCGGGATGTCGCCCTGACATGGACATGGTTATTGACAAGGGGCGAGAAGTTGCACATCTGCTAGGCCTGGATGCGGACAAGATTTTTCCGTGGAAACGCCAGAAAGATGGTTTTTATGATGCACAGGAAATTTTTCGAGATATTGTCAAGGCGTCAGAGGGGACGGATACTGATTTAACCGGTTTGCTCGAGGTCGAAAAACTGGATGGGAAAACACCTTATATGCAACTAAGGGATTTACGCGGTATTCAGTGGCCGGCGCCGACTTATGAGATTGCCAAAAATGGTGGTACCAAACGCCGCTTTATGATGCAGGAAGGGCAATGGAAGAATAAACCGTATGGTTATTTCCGCACCAAGGACGGCAAGGTGCATATCAAACTTTGCAAGCAGGATTACAGCAGGCGCGAAGAGATTACCAAAAAACTCATGGAGTTCGGGCACAAGAAAGGTGTATACACTATCGATAATATGGCGTTGCTGAGACAGGCGCGAGATATGGGCCTGACGCCGGATTTACCAGATGAAAAACTGCGTGGCAAAAAATGGGACAAGGTGCCGAAAGATAAATATCCATATTGGCTTGGTCTAGGTGTTGTGTATGAGCATTTTCATACCGCCAAGTCCAATCGTAGTCCGACTACCCGTCGACTGGTGCCGGAGATGTATGTGGAAATGCATCCTGACGACGCTGCGGATCTGGGTGTCAAGGATGGTGAAAAGGTCAGGCTGGTAACGCGTCGTGGTCATTATGAAGCCAGGGCACAGGTAGGTGATAACAGTCTGGTAAAACCGGCGCGTAATATTGTACCAAGAGGGTATATGTTTAGCCCATGGAACTTGTCAGTAGCTGATAGTGCGGACCCGAAAAAGAACAAGTGGCTGGTTAATAATACTTCCAGTCGTGTTTGGGATATCGTTTCAGGTCAGGTTGACTTCAAGAAGCTTGCAGTCAGGATAGAAAAAATCTGACGATTATTTTCAGTAATTTCGGGCAAGTAACCAGAGAGCCAGAGTTTTTTCTCTGGTTGCTTGTACCGACGTTAATATGATATGAAGCGTAGACAATTCCTTGCAGATCTTATCTATGGAGCCACTGTTGCATTAACCTTGCCTGTCGGTGTAACCGAGGCGCGTGTTAATACGACGGGAGTTCGATACTTGCGCCCGCCGGGTGCATTACCGGAAGATCAATTCAAATCACAGTGCATTCGTTGCGGTCAATGCGGTGAGGTTTGTCCAAACCGTGCAATTACGTATTTCGGGGTTGCTCATGGCGCTGAAGTCATGGATACCCCGTTTATTGTGCCGCGTGAACAGGCTTGTATTCTTTGTATGAAGTGTGGTGATGTTTGTCCTTCGGGCGCAATCCAGCCGATTAAAAAAACGTTTAAGGATATTGTTGGAAAAGTCAGGATGGGCAAGGCTCGGGTGGATGAAAATCTGTGTCTGTCTTTTCAGGGAAAAACCTGTGGTGTTTGTTACCGGGCCTGTAAATTACAGGATGTCGCCATCAGGATAGGTATGCTTGAGCAGCCGCATGTGCTTGATGCCTGTGTTGGTTGTGGTTTATGTGAACGGTCCTGTATACAAATACCGCAGGCTATCCGTATTATTCCTGATTATGGTTAGCCGATCCGTATGACAAAACACCTGAATAAAGTTCGCTGGCTGGTTTTGACAACAGTATTTTTGATGTTGATACTATTGCCTTTTATCCATTTGTATCAGACATACGTTGCTGCTCATGCGTATGATTTGTTAGCACCAGCTGAAAAGCAGGTTTACGATACAATGGAAATGTTGACCTCTCCATTTGTGAGTGACCCTGAACACGATCTTGATGCCATCAAGGGGAATACCTGGTCGGGTACATTTTTTGGTTTTCGCATTAGTGACCCATTGGCAGTGGTATCGCAATCATTTGCAGGGTTGAGTTTGTACTGGCCCTTTATACTAACCGGGTTAATACCGCTTGTTTTAACGGTGCTATTTGGTCGTTTTTATTGTGGCTGGATATGTCCGGCAACTTTTTTGTATGAATTGAATTCCAATTTTGCAGTTTTGATGCATAGATTTGGACTGCACACCGGCAACCGGCATTTTGACCGTCGGTTCAAGTATCTGGTGTTGGGTGTAGGGTTGCTGTTGTCAGCAATGACAGGAGCTGTTTTGACCGCGGTGGTTTACCCGCCTGCGATCATAGGCCGTGAAATATATTATGGTGTCGCACTCAGTGGTTACAGTCATGTTGTCATTGGTGGCTTTGGTGCGGGAGCTGTTTTTTTCCTGTCTACCTTGTTGTTTGACCTGTTTGTATCACGCCGGGGTTTTTGCCGTTATTTGTGCCCGGGCGGGGCATTGTATTCCATGTTGGGACGCTTTCGACTGTTTCGTATCCAGCGTGTTGTTGAAAACTGTAATGATTGTGCAAAATGTAATGCAGTTTGTGAGTTTGGTCTTGACCCATTGCACGATGACTTTGGACAAGAGTGTAATAATTGCACGGCCTGTATTGCCATTTGTCCGACAGATGCATTGAAGTTTTCTGTTAGTTTGGCCGATCAGCCTTTTAAGGGGCACGGGCATCTGGGTAAGGTATATCAGCGTAATCTGGTAAATAAAACGAAAGAAAAATCAGGGCAGGGCGAATTACCATGAAGCGACGGGGTTTTCTGCAAATAGCAGGACGCTCCATTATCGCGGTGTTGGCTGCAACCTTGCCATTCGGGTTTGCGAGACTGATGAGCCCGAATGCAAGAGCAGATGTGCGCACACGGTTACGTCCGCCAGGTGCGTTGAAAGATGATGATGCATTTATCGCTGCGTGTATTGGTTGTGGTTTGTGTGGCGAGGTTTGTCCACCCAAATGCATACAGTTTTATACGCATGAGGGTGGTAAAAAGGTTAATACACCCTACATAGACCCATCGCAAAAAGCGTGTACATTGAGTTTGAAATGTATGGAAGTTTGTCCGACCAATGCTTTAACGCTGATACCTAGAAAAAAGATAGACATGGGTATTGCACAAATTGATCAATCCGCTTGTTATCCCTGGGTTGATCAGGGTATTTGTGGTGCCTGTGTGGCCGTTTGTCCGTTAGGCGAGAAGGCAATCGGGTTTGATTTTGCCAGTTTTTATAAACCCGTCGTGAATGACGGATGTGTTGGTTGCGGTCAGTGTGTAGAAGTTTGTCCTCACCCAAGTTTGCCGATCTGGATTGTCACGCGTGAAGAAGGTACGGTTGCTAAACACGGAGCCGGGCAACGGCATAAATGGGTTCAATAACATCGAGAGTCTGAAGAGAATGAAAACGAAATTACTACTTATATTACTGATGTCGATCGTGACCGTGAATGCTTTAGCGCATCACGTGTTGGGCCGACCTGCCTATAGCCTGAGTAGCGATTCGAATACACCGCCAAGCATGCAGGTAGAGACCCAGATAGGCGAGTTTTTTGTAACTTACATGGTTTTTCCAGCGTTCCCGCAACCAGGCCAGCAGGGTCGTTTAAATTTGTATGCGACTCACCGTGATACGGGCAAGCCGTTTGACGGACAAGTGGCTTTTGAGATAAGGGATGACAAATGGTTCGGTGGCCATAAGGAAACCCTGGGTGTACAGAAAATTGATGATGGTGTTTATCGCCAGGGGTTTCTGGTATCCAATGCCGGTGAATACCTTGTCAGGGCACAATTTGTGTCTGGTGGTGAACCCTACACGATTGATTTTCCATTAAAGATTGGTCAGGTTTCAGGTGTTGGGCCTGTTGCAATCGCGTTGATCTTTATCGTCAGTGTTCTGATTATTGTTAGTGTAGTGCAGCGTAAGCGTTTGTTGCGCGGCAAGATACAGGCGGCACACAGAGATACGTCTACATGATAATGACTCACCCCGGGTTGCCCGTTTACTGGCAGGGTCTGATTATTGTCTTTATGTTTCTGGTTTCTGCATGGGCATTGATAGCGCCGCTTCCAAAAAAGGCCGGACATCGTGGTTGGCCATTAGAAAAATTACCCGTGATCGGGTATTTTATTCGTTTTCTGAATAATAGTCCCTGGCCTTTGCTTATTGCGAAGATTGTTGTTGTGGCTGTTTTTTTAACGGTTATTTATGCAGGTCTGCAGGGTACGCCTGTTCCTGAACGTAACCTGGCAACCGTCCTGACATGGAATCTCTGGTGGGCAGGATTGATCGTGGCTATCTTTTTTCTGGGTTCTGCATGGTGTGCGATTTGTCCCTGGGATGCCATGGCTACCTGGCTGGTACGCAGGCATTTATGGGGGCGAGGGTTGCTAAACAACAGTCTTAACCTCAAGGTGCCAAAGTGGTTACGTAACGTCTGGCCTGCATTATTATTATTCATGGCACTGACCTGGTTTGAGCTGGGTGTGGGCGTCACGCTTGATCCTTATGCAACGGCAGTGTTGGCATTGTTAATAGTGGTACTGGCGACGCTATCGTTGGCATTATTTGAAGATAAGGCATTTTGTCATTATTTTTGTCCGGTCGGGCGTACAGTCGGATATTATTCACAACTGGCTCCAGTTGCCTTGCGGCCTTTAGACCCGTCAGTGTGTCAGGATTGTAAAACACTTGAGTGTTTTCATGGTTCCGACAAGGTTGAACCTTGCCCAACGCATTTGGTTATGGGTACATTGAAAGAAAATACCTTTTGTACATCTTGTGGTAATTGTGTGCAAAGTTGCCCGGAAAAAAATGTCTCCTGGCATTTACGTCCGCAAAGTGTCGAGGTAAAACAGGATGCAAGACCAAACTGGGATGATGCCTGGTTTATGCTGGGTTTGTTAACACTCACCAGTTTTCATGGTATTACCATGTTGCCTTTCTGGTATGACAGCGTTAGTCAGTTTGGTGGCTGGATAGGTGACTCAGGTCAGCTGTTATTAAGTTTTAGTCTGGGCATGTTGTTTGTCATGCTGGCGCCCATCGCGTTATATGCCGTGCTGGTGTACTGGTCGCAGCAGTGGACAGGGGCCGCAGTTCGATATCGCCAGGCATTTTCAGTATTGGCATTCGCTTCCCTGCCTTTGGCATTTTCATATCATATTGCACACAACCTTAATCATCTCGTGCGGGAATCACACGACTTGATAGCGTTATTCGTCAATCCGTCAGGTGTTGGTACGCTGCCATTGAGTGTCATGGAAAAACATGAACGCCACCTGCAAATGATTATTTCGCAAGATACATTATTTTTATTACAAGGCGGCTTGATGCTGTTCGGATTCTGGTTGGCTATTCAGGTAATTCGATATCGGGCGTTTGCATTATATTCAGAAACAAAATTATGGGTATTGCCGATTATTATTTTTGCATTGCTGGTGCATGGGTTTGATTTATGGTTGATGGCGCAGCCTATGACCATGCGGATGTGAAAGAAAAAGGTTTAACGCAAAAGCGCAAAGGCGCAGAGGACGCAAAGATTAATATCGTTTATTTTCAGGAAGCAGTTTTGTATCTATATGTCAAAGTGATTGAGTTTCAGGTAGATGTTTAATGAATAAATTTTATTGCAATGCAGAACTGAAAAACCTCTGCGTTCTCTGCGTCTTCGCGTCTTTGCGTTGCAAATATTAAATAGGGTTTTTATAAATTATATGGATAGAAGATCATTTTTTAGAAGAGCAGCAGGTAAAGCCACCGAGGTTGTTATCAAGGAAGTTGATGACAAAGTTAAGGCAGAGGCAGTCCACTGGATTCGTCCGCCCTATGCAGTTGAGGAGCTGGACTTTCTGTTGGCCTGTACACGTTGTGGTGAATGTGTGACAGCCTGTCCACATCAAGTAGTTTTTTTACTGGAATCACGCCTGGGTGCAAAAGTGGTTAATACACCGGCAATGGATTTACTGAATAAAGGCTGCCATTTATGTGAGGACTGGCCGTGTGTAAACGCGTGTGAGCCAAAAGCACTGAAGTTACCGGAACGTGAAGATGATGAAGAAATACCAATGCCTGTTTTAGCTATTGCGAATATTAATACCAGTACCTGTTTGCCTTACTCGGGGCCTGAGTGTGGGGCATGTCAAGGTAGCTGTCCGGTAAAAGGTGCGCTGGTGTGGGAAATGGAAAGGCCGAAAATTGATTCAGATATTTGTGTCGGTTGCGGTTTGTGTCGTGAAGCCTGCATTGTTGAACCAAAAGCAGTTCTGGTTACTTCAGTTTATGCGCAGGAGGCAGTATGAATTGTCTGAGTTGCAGGAAAGCAGTCAAGGCGGTATTGAGGTCGAATCTTAAATATCCATTAACAGTTTTAGTTTCATTTTTTGCATTGGGTATTATTTTCTGGGGTGGATTTAATACCGCCATGGAAATGACCAATACTGAATCGTTCTGTATTTCCTGTCATGAAATGCAGGACAATGTTTATCAGGAATATAAAAATACCATTCATTATGCGAATCGTACCGGTGTTCGAGCTACCTGTCCTGATTGCCATGTCCCTCGTGAGTGGACACATAAAGTCATACGCAAGGTCATGGCTACCAATGAGCTCTTTCATAAAATAATGGGCAGTGTTGATACGCCTGAAAA
This sequence comes from Gammaproteobacteria bacterium, assembly GCA_013151795.1. GTDB lineage: Bacteria > Pseudomonadota > Gammaproteobacteria > JAADHQ01 > JAADHQ01 > JAADHQ01. The sequence continues at coordinate 17,539 of JAADHQ010000004.1, forward strand.
ATTTGAAGCCAAAAGGCTTGAGTTGGCCTCGCATGTCTGGGAATCAATGAAAGAAACAGATTCACGCGAATGTAAAAATTGTCACCATATAAATTCGATGGATCTGGGTAAACAAGAGAGGTTGTCAAATATAAAGCATGCACGTGCAATTAAAAATAATATGACGTGCATAGATTGTCATATGGGTATCGCGCATAACTTACCCATGAATTATGATGAAGATAACAAATTACATGATAGCTTTGAGAAAACAAAACGGCCTTGTAATGACTGCCATAAAGATATGGCCTGGTCTGAAGATCAGGCGCTGGAGTAGTTATCCATAGAAAGCCATCGCACGTCCCGATGGTTATTGCATGTGAATCAGTGTAGTCGTTTTAGAGAAAAACAGGCACGCTGGTTATATGACAGATTGTTTTTCAAGTTTATGCAGCTACTGTTTTTTCTATTTTTTCACCCGTTAAAAGCAGTACTAATAAATCATGCACGGAACGAATTTCCTTACCAAAAGGCAATGGCTCCGTACCTCGGAAAAACAGGCCTCGTTTTACATCGCCACGTTGTGCGGCAGCCAATTGGGTTTCAATGCAAAATTGGCCTGCGTCAGGATTACCATCTTTGAACCCACAGTGGCTAAGGCATTCAAGATTGCGAGGGCAGGCCGCTTTTCTGGTGCCGGCACTCTTACGTAATGATGCTTCTTTTTTCAGGTAACGTTCCAGCCAGGGAGTCAGCACGGCTCTTGCAGGTAAACCCGCGCAACTTAGGAAAGTAACAATTTCGTCAGGTACAGCGTCGAGTAATACCTGTTTGAATTTAATGTTGGCATCACCTTCTTTAGTGACGGCAAAGGGGGTTCCTATTTGCACGCCATTTGCTCCATTTTTAATCAGAGTTTTAATTTGTTCATGTGAGGTAATGCCGCCAGCAGCAATTAACGGGATCTGATCTTGTTCGATGCCCAGTTTAGTGAAAAGCTCTCTGGTTTCATGTAGTACATTGTCATAGTCAAACCGTGAGTCATGGATATCTTCAATTTTGGTGGCACCCAGGTGCCCACCTGCAAACCCCGGATGTTCGATTATAATGGCATCAGGCAGTCGTTTTTTACGCATCCAGCGTTTTAGAACCGCGCGGATACCACGTATTTCAGAAAGGATAGGGATGAGTGCAATATCATCGAATCCTTTGGTTAACTCAGGTAGATTTAATGGAAGGCCCGCGCCCATAATAATAGCATTCGCACCGCTTTTACATGCCTGCGTAATTAATTCGGCATGATGTTTTACGGCATACATGACATTAACAGCGATAAAGCCCCCATTACTGATGTTTTTTGCGGCTGATATTTCACGATCCAGTGCCTTGAGGTTACCCGCAAACAAAGTATCATGATCACGACACCGGTGTGTTTCCTGCATGATGTCATGATGCAGCCTACGTAATTCAACGCTGGCGATTGTGCCAACGGCACCCTCATTAGCAACAGTTCCAGCCAGTTTGTGGGCGGATATGCCAACCCCCATGCCACCTTGAATAACCGGTAAAAGTTGGTGGTTTTTAATATTTATCAGAGGCAAGTCAGTCTGGATCATAATGTGTTTTTCCGTTGTTTTAGCTATGTAATTGTCGGTCACTTTACGGATTGAGCGATTGATCCTGATCAATAAATAGTGAGTTTACCAGGCCAGATACTAGCCTATACTTAGAGTAAAGGAAGGAGGTGATGTAATGGTTGATACTGAACAAAAAAGCACTGAAATGATCAGCTGTGAGATATGCTTGAAAGAGGTCCCCAAGTCTGAAGCAAAGATGGCAGAGGTGGATGATTATGTCACTTATTTTTGTGGACTGGATTGTTATGATAAATGGCGCCATCAGAATGGGGATAAAGCGTAATAAATTGTTTATTTTTTGTGAAAAATTGCTAAGGCGCGGTTTCAAGTGGTTACATCGCAATATCAGTTAATATAATATTGTTTTAAATCATATCATTACATATATTTTGTCATTTTTTTTTCTGTTCTTTTGTCATAAAGCTGTAACATTTGTCGATATAATAGACATATTAATGTTTATTGTGAAACAGAAGATATGATTGACGAAAAATACATCCTGGTCGTAGATGACGAGCCTGCGATCCTCGATATGGTCGAGTTCGCATTAAAACGCCAGGATTTCCGGACAAAGCTGGTAGTAAATGCTATGCAGGCTATGAACGCTATTTCTGAAACTCCTCCCGACCTTATTTTACTTGACTGGATGTTACCGGATCTCAGTGGTGTGGACCTTGCACGCAGACTAAAGCGGGATGACCTGACGAAATCAATCCCCATTATTATGATAACGGCACGAGCAGAAGAAGGTGACAAGTTACGTGGTTTTGACGTGGGTGTGGATGACTATGTGACCAAGCCATTTTCTCCCCGTGAACTGATTGCACGAATTAATGCTGTGTTACGTCGTATAGAACCTGAAACTATTGATCAGAATATTGATGTTGAAGGCCTGAATCTGGATCCGGTTACCCATCGTGTTAATGCAAATGGTAGTGTGGTTGAACTTGGGCCAACCGAGTTTCGTTTGTTACAATTCTTTATGACACATACTGAAAGAGTCTATAGTCGGGAACAATTGCTGGACAGAGTATGGGGGCAGAATGTCTATATTGAAGATCGGACCGTTGATGTGCATATCAGACGTTTGCGTAAAGTGCTTTCAGAATATGGTTACGATAAAATGATCCAGACTGTTCGTGGTTCAGGTTATCGTTTTTCAAAGCAAATAAAATAATGGCCTGGGTAATTTTACGGCTTGAGTAAAATATGAGAAATTCATGGTCGAGTGAGATTTGGCGATTAACGGGGCTACTTTTGCTGGGCCTTTTGGTGGGGTTCATTGTCGGCCAACCTGCCTGGATATTATTAGTCGTTACTATTTTGTATCTGGCGTGGCATTTACGTAATCTGTACAGGCTGGATCAATGGTTGCAGGGGAAACGTCGAGGCATTCCCGAAACTACTGATGGGGCATGGGCAAACGTTTACTATCATCTCTATCGTATGCAGCAACGTAATCGCAGGCGAAAAAAACGCCTGGCAACCATGGTGAATCGTTTTCGTGAATCCACTAATGCATTGCCCGATGCTGCCGTCGTGCTTGGCGCAGCGGGTAATATTGAAAACTGGAATAAAACAGCAGAGAGTCTACTAAGGCTTAAAAATCCGCAAGACATGCATCAACCCATTACCAATCTGATTCGTCACCCCGGGTTTATTAAATATTTAAACCAGGAAGATTTTTCAAAGGTATTGCGTCTGCAGTCGACTTATGATGAAAATGTCTTCCTGTCATTACAGATTGTACCCTATGGAAATAAACAACATTTGTTAATGGTGAGAAATATTACTCATCTTCATCGTCTGGAGCAGATGAGGCAGGACTTCATTGCCAATGTATCACATGAGCTAAGAACGCCATTAACAGTTATAGCCGGTTATCTGGAAACCATGCTGGATGATGATGACGATTGGGTTGTAAACAATAGCGATTCGATGAAATCCATGTTGCAACAAGCGCAACGCATGCAAAATATTGTTAGTGATTTATTGTTATTATCACGACTGGAAACTGAGGAAAAGAGTCAGCAGCGACAGGAAGTCGATGTTCCGGCTATTCTGGAAATGATTATTTCCGATGCTAAAGTACTAAGTCAGGGCAAGCATGAAATTAATCTTGAGTATGATCGCGATTTGTATTTACATGCTAACCGTGAAGAAATTACCAGTGCATTTTCTAACCTGATTTATAATGCAGTTAAATATACACCTGATGGCGGGGAGATAAATGTACGGTGGTATGAAGATAATGATGGCGTGCATTTCAGGATTCAGGATGATGGCCCAGGTATTGCGTCGCAACATCTTCCCCGGTTAACTGAACGGTTTTATCGTATTGATGCCGGACGGTCACGTGCCAGCGGGGGCACAGGTCTGGGGTTGGCTATCGTTAAACATGTTCTTAATCGACACGAGGCCAGTTTGAAAATAACGAGTAAGCTTGGTACTGGCAGTACATTTATTTGTACATTTTTACCAGGCTTGGCTATCAGGCGTGAAATTGCCTGACAGGGGCTTTTTGTATAAATTAAATTGATCACCTCTGGCTGTCATTTTAAATAACCGGTTTTAATTTCCGCATATAAAATTAATTTTTAATTGTACTGTGAAATTCCTGTCTAAATTAATTAGTAGTATCTCTCTAAAAAAATCTGAGGTTCAGTATGCCTGTATTTCAGTAAGCGAAGATCAGGTTAAAAATTATAAATATGTGAACTGGAATGAAACAGTGGTTGTCATAATAGTGTCATATTCCCTTCATATTATTGTCATGACTATTTATGAAAATAAGCCCATCACAAGTTTAAATAAACGATGTTTGGAGAAATAAAAATGAAATTTAAAAAAGTACTTGGAATAGTTGGTCTGGCAGTATCTGTCGGTTTATCGTCAGGTATTCAGGCAGCAGGGGTTGATTCTACGTTGACTGATTACAAACGGGTTAGTGGAGTATCAGGGAATCTGTCCAGCGTTGGTTCTGATACCCTGGCAAACCTGATGACATTATGGGCTGAAGAGTTTAAGCGGCAGTATCCTAACGTGAATATCCAGATACAGGCAGCGGGTTCTTCTACAGCGCCGCCAGCATTAACCGAAGGCACCTCTAATATAGGGCCAATGAGTCGCAAGATGAAAAGTAAGGAGTCAGCTGCTTTTGAAAAGAAACATGGATATAAAGCAACGGCTATTCCGGTCGCAATTGATGCGCTTGCAGTTTATGTGCATAAAGATAACCCGATTAAAGGCATGAGTATTCCTCAGGTGGATGCGATTTTTTCAGTAAATAGAAAGTGTGGTTACAAAACGGATATTGCCAAGTGGGGTAAATTAGGGTTGCCTGGTGCATGGAAAAATCGTGATATTCAGATATTTGGCCGTAACTCTGTCTCTGGTACATATGGTTATTTTAAAAAGCATGCTTTATGTAAAGGCGATTACAAAAATAATGTAAATGAACAGCCTGGTTCTGCTTCTGTTGTGCAGTCTGTTGGTACTTCAGTGAATGGTATTGGTTATTCTGGTATTGGTTATAAAACATCCAGTGTACGTGCAGTATCTTTAACCAAAAAGCCAGGCGGGAAGATGATCGCTGCTACTACTGAAAATGCATTAACAGGAAAATATCCTTTATCTCGTTTCCTGTATGTTTATGTTAATAAGGCACCTAACAAACCTTTAGGCCCGCTGGAAATGGAATTTATAAAATTAGTATTATCCAAATCCGGTCAAAAGATTGTTGTTAAAGATGGTTATATTCCATTACCTGCAAAGGTTGTAAATAAGTATCTATCAAAATTAAAATAAACCCCTAAAGCGATATTTTGCACATGGATGTGCTTATGCCGCGAGAGCACAGGGATGTGCGTAGCGGCATCTCACAGGTTACAATGCAATCATTTTTCCATAACCCTGATCGTTCGTAACCCTGATCGTTCGTTATTAAAATCTTAAGATGTGCTTATGCCGCGAGAGCACAGGGATGTGCGTAGCGGCATCTCACAGGTTACAACGTAATCATTTTTCCATAACCCTGATCGTTCGTTATTAAAATCTTAAGATGTGCGTAGCGGCGTCTCACAGGTTACAACGCAATCATTTTTCCATAACCCTGATCGGCTGTAAATATTCTGTGGGAGCGGTCCTTGACCGCGAAAAAATACACAGGAAAGTATATGGTTTACTATCAGCTGAATGGTTTCTGCCGTAATTAATTATAATATTAATCAAAGTCGCCCCGGGTATATAAGGCTCTGTTTATTACGACTTAGGGTCGTTCCTGCAGACATGAGATTTTGCTTAGCAAATAATATTTTTAGTTGTAATTGTACAACCCCGTATATCTTTAATATTTCCTTAATAAAACCGTCACCGTTATTTAATATTTAAAAACTATTCTTATTCCTTCAATTTACGAACCGGCAAGATTTTACTTTTGGCCGGTATTTTGTAATACGTCTGAGGAGACATGTTGATGAAAAAAAATATAATTGCTACTGCTGTAGCTATGGCGCTGGTACTACCTGTAACTGCAGATGCAGCCAAGGTGCTGGGTGATGAGTTGGAAGTTTACGGTAAGCTACATTTGTCAGTGGATGCCAGTGATACCGATGGATTGAATGCAAATAAGGAAGACATCAGTATTTCCAGTAACTCCAGCCGTTTGGGTTTTAAAGGCAAACACAAAATTGCTAATGGTGGCATGAGTGTTGTTTATCAATTAGAGCAAGAAGTTGCTATTGGTGACGGCAAGGATGGTGGTAGTACGCTTGTAACAAGAAATTCCTTTGCAGGCCTTAAAGGTAGCTTTGGTCAGGTTATTGTTGGGTATCATGATACACAGTTCAAGACAGTAGGCAGCAAATGGGGTGTATTTGGTGACAGTGTTGGCGAGCGCCGTGCAATCCTGGGTGCAGGTGCCTTGTCAGGAAATAAAATGAATCAGCGTGGTAAGAACGCCCTGATGTGGACTAAAAAAATCGGTAATTTGAAAGCCATGGCGATGTATTCGGCTGATAGCAGTAAAACGGAAGGCAAGATAGATAATAATGATAATGTCATGACCAGTGTAGGTGTGTTGTATAAAGGTAAAGGGATACCCTTTTATTTTGGCGCAGCCTATGAAGACTGGGATAACCTTACCAGCACAATTGGTGCAACAGACGGTTACCGGGTTATGGCAGGCTATAAGGCAGGGTTTGGCAAGATCGGTTTTATTTATGAAGATATCACCAGTGTAGTGGCCGATATGGACCGTTCGGTTTATGGGGTTAATGGCGTATTCAAGCTGGGCAGTGGGCTGGATATCCGCGGTCAGATACTGGTTGCTGATGATTATCAAGGCGTGGCTAACTCCGGTGCAACCAAAATTGGATTGGGGTTGTTTAAAAAGATGGATAAACAGACGCAGTTATATGCCGCATATGGCCAGACAGATAATGATATCAACGCAAAATATCAGGGTGTTGATGGCGGGCATGGCGATGAAGTGAAGACGGTTAAAGGCGGGACGCCAAATTCCTTCTCACTTGGTCTGGTTTATAAGTTCTGATATTTCGTTAAATCAAGACTCATATTTTGCCATGGATGGTAAATATGAAATATTTATTACCAGATTAAAAACAATAACTTAGTATATTTTATGCCTGTTCATGGATATGTTTGACCAGTAATGACGACAAGATTGTCATAAAACCTTCATATTTCTAACCTAGAATAATAGCCGTCTTATATTGGTTTGTAGTGATATGACTAAACTGTGTTCACGGAATAAAAAGATTCATCGTAAACGTATGATTAAAGATCGTTTGGCTCGCTATATGGTTGGCCTTGGCGGGATTTCAGTCATTTTTGCTATCGCACTCATTTTCTTCTATTTCATTTATGTCGTTGTGCCGATGTTTGAGCCTGCCTCACAAGAAAAAGTAGCGGAATACTCACAGGCCGATCAGCAATCATTGCTGGCTATGTCTATGGAAGAACAGGCTGAAATTGCAGTCAGTTTTTCCAGCCAGGGTGATATTCATTTCTGGTCAACTGCTAATGGCAAGGATATAAGCAGTTTTAAAATCCCTGTGCCTGCAAAAGCAGTTGTTAGTAGTCTGGCATTGACAAATGCCAGTCAGTCTTCTGTTTTGTTTGGCTTTTCCAATGGCGAGGTGTACGCAGCCAAATATTCTTATAAAACCAGTTATCCGAATGATA
>JAADHQ010000057.1 GCA_013151795.1 Gammaproteobacteria bacterium
GAATCAACGGTCATGGTCTGATGTCTCCTTTTGAAATGAATTAATTATATAATGCTTTATATATAGGTACGTTGTTTGGGGTTTTCAAGGGACATTTTATATAATTTCACGGGATCTGATATTTTTTCGTAGGAGTGGTATTTGTAGGAGCAGCATTCAGCCGCGATTTTGCACAAGGATGTGCTTATGTCGCGAGAGCACAGGGAAGTGCGTAGCGACTATTCGCGGCTGAATGCCGCTCCTACATATGCCGTTCCTACATTAATTCCTCAAGCCTCATAGCCAGATTGCATCCCATAGTGGGTATTGGTCTATTTTATCGATAATACCTGCCCTTAATGGGTTAGCGATAATATATCTTGCAATGCTTTGAACATCTTCCTCTTTGCGTAATGCATGGTCATGGAATCCGGACTGCCATACATTTCCCTTTCGATTTAAATAGCGATTAATTTCAAGTGCACTGAGTGTTTTTATGATTTTAACTGTATTTCCAAGATCCTCGTTCTCTTGTAACTGCATTAACCAATGCAGATGATCCGGCATAATAACATAGGCCAGTGTCTGTGCTTTTGCCTGGACTTGCTTCAACTGTTTAACAACAATACGTCCGCTAGCAAGATCTTTAAACAATGGTTGTCTGTCAAATGTCGCCGTTGTTATATGATAGATTCTATTAGATTCCGAAAAACGTCCTTTTCGTAGATTCTTTCCGTGTGATGACCCTGGCATCCTGCCCTCCTTAATCCAAATGATTTCCTACCCATGTAGGAGCCGCATTCAGCCGCGACTGCTTGTATTTTCGCGGCTGAATGCCGCTCCTACAAATACCGTTTCTACTTATTAGATAACGCCCTCATGTTTTAACAGCCAGTATTTGATGTCTACTTTTCCTTCTCCCCAGTCTCCGTCGTAGCCGCCTATTCCTGTTTTTGATACGACACGATGGCAGGGGTAGATGATGGGGATGGGATTGTTACGGCAGGCTCCGCCTATGGCTCTGGCACCGCTGTTTAGTTTTGATGCCAATTCAGAATAAGTTAATGTTTGACCTGCTTTTATTTTTTTAAGGCTTTTCCAGGCACGTTGCTGGAAATCGGTGCCTGTCATTTTGCAGGGTAATTCAAACTCATGTAAAGGGTTGTCGAAGTAGGCCTGCAATTGCTGGACTACTTTTACTGCTAATTCGTTGTCAGGTTCTTTTAGTTTGACCTTGCTCCCCGGGTAATCAATGAACTGCAGATTCCCGTCTTGTATTTTTATGCCTATTATTCCAATGGGTGCTGCTATAACTGCATTGTATTTTTTATCGCTCATGTTATTTCTGCTTTGCTGGTGTTTGTTGATTAGACTCCAGCCATATTTGCTGGATCTTGTTTTTCAATACTACCCGCCTGCTCTTTTCTTTGGTTATGTCCAGTAAACGTTTGTAAATGCGTCCGGCATCGGCGTAACTTTTACCCTCCAGTAATACATCTGCGGCATGATATCGTGCTGTCTGCGCCCATGGGTCCATTGATTTTGCATCCAGCAAACCTGCTGATAATAAATAATATCGTGCGGCGGTAATAAATTGTTTTTCATGTTTATAGGAATCGGCTATCCAGTACAGTACCTCTCTGCGCAGTTGGCCGCTTTGGCCTTCCATCGGTAATGAGGTAAATAATCTGATCGCCTCTTTATGGCGCCCTACTGTCTGCAAGTCAAATAAAACCTGCAATAGCCTGTCCATTTGCTGAGGCTCAAATACTGGAGTCGTCTTGACAAGATTTTGCAATGCCTTGATACCTTCGTCTAATTGTCCGGCGAGAATCAGAATTCGTGCGCGACGCATTTTCCAGAACACAATATCTGCACCTTCAGGTGGCTCATTTAGTGTACGCGTCAAGCGTGAAGCTGTTTTGATATCGGATTGAGCCAATGATTTATCTATCAATTTATGCCTGAGATCTTCAGGTATATATGCAACTTTATCTTTTTGAGAATCTTGCAGGTACAAATACGAGAGTAAACTCAAACCCTGTTGCCGTTTTGCCATTAACGATGCAAATAAATTGTGCGCAACAACGCGCGTCTGTTCACGAACCGCGTCTTTAATCAATACTGCAAATAACGCCATGGCCTGCATCGGTTGTTTATCTACAAGGTTGGATGCTTTTGAAAACCAGGCTTCATCATTGCCGATTAATAACTGCCACTTGTTGCCTAATATCCGTCCGTAATGTTCATATAAACGCCAGACATCATCTCCATTGAATGCGAATAGTAATTTTTCCTCGCGGCTGACATCCCGCTTAACATCTTTTAGTAACAAGGCAACCTGCATGGCACCAATTGCTGACCGATAGTCATTTGCCTTTTGTGCCGCTTTAGCCACAACAACCCAGAATTGCCTGCGTGTTGTTTTTGAGAATTTTTTATTTCTGGCTAACGTTCGTACACGCTTCCATATTTTTTTTGCACTTTTTTTACCGGCATTTAGTTGCGCCAGATAAAAAATCGTACGCGAGTGCATATGTGTATCTTTTTCCACCAGCAATTGCGCATCATACGGTTTGCCTGCCAGTATCAGCACGGTGGCACGTAAGCGTTTCCATTCTTCATTGGGGTTAACATTGTCTTGCTGATAACGAAGCATGGCTACTTCTGCATCGCTTATATTGCCTTCAAGCAAATATGCCTGAATAACCATTTGTCGCCATGCGGGTAACAAGCTGATGGAAGCAGGATTATTTCCAGGATTGTTCCAGATTAATTTACGCAATGTGGTTAGTGCCGCATCTGTGTCTTTTTGTTCTATCTGGGCCTGGGCAATCTGCTCCTGTGACCAGCGGGAAAATTCAACAGGAACCCATTTCGGATTATGACTCAGCCGCTCTATCAGTTTTTTCCAGTCACTCGATTGTTTATATAACGCAACACGTTGCCTTTCCCATTCAAGCCATTCTTCCGGGTTTAATAATAAAGCAGGCTGTTCTTTATCGAGGACTATTTGGGCAAGAGAGGTGGCCCCAGCTTCAATTAGCAATTTGACTTCACGTAGATCTGCCGCGTGAGCAGGCAGGTATATAATGCTCATTAAAATCAGCCACGTGATGTTTTTTGTTTTAATCAATTGCTTTAATGAAACATTCTTTTGTCTGTAGCGACTTCTGGTCGCGATATTATAAATATACTCTCGCGCTTGTGAAATAAATACGTCTTTGCACAAAATCGCGAGCATGGCTCGCTTCCCACAATTTAAAATAAAAAAAACGGGTACCCTGTAAAGGATACCCGTTATTATGATCGAATCAACCCACTTATCAAACGACAAGTGAAGGTGATTTGATGACTATTTCTTTACTGCAAGCTTTTCCTTGATGCGAGCTGCACGTCCTGTCAGTTCACGCAGGTAATAAAGCTTCGCACGACGTACAGAACCTTTACGTATTACCGTAATTGAATCAATCTGTTTGCTGTGTGTCTGGAAAACACGCTCAACGCCTTCTCCGTGCGAGATCTTACGAACGGTAAATGAAGAGTTAAGTCCACGATTACGTATACCGATCACGACGCCTTCAAAGGCCTGCAAACGTTCACGAGTGCCTTCCTTAACCTTTACTTGTACGACAATCGTGTCGCCTGGTGCAAAATCAGGCACTTCACGTGTCATTTGTTCTTTTTCAAGTACTTCAATGATATTACTCATGTTTGCAAACCTCTATTTACTGGTCTTTATCTTTAAATTCATTAATAAACTCTTGCAACAACCCTTGCTGCTCGTCATTTAAATCCAGTGCTTCAAGCAAATCCGGCCTTCTCTGCCATGTTCTGCCCAATGCCTGTTTTAAACGCCACTGTTCTATCTTTTTGTGATCACCCGACAATAATACAGATGGCACTTTTAAATCATCTATCTTTTCTGGCCGCGTATAATGCGGATGATCCAGCAAGCCTTGCATGAATGAATCAAGCTGTGCTGATTCATCGTCACCCAATGCACCGGGCTGCATGCGGACTGTGGCATCAATGATGACCATGGCTGCTAATTCGCCACCACTCAGGACATAGTCACCTATCGACCACTCCTCATCAATATCCAGCTCGACCAGACGTTCATCAATACCTTCATAACGTCCGGCTACCAGCACCAGATTTTCCTGTGCCAACTGTTTTACAGCCTGTTGGTCCAGTTTTTTACCCTGTGGTGACAGATAAATCACCCTCGGGCATTTTCCTGTCTTTTGCTCTGCCGATGTTTTGGCCGCGTTAATTGCATCATGTAAGGGTTGAACCTTCATGAGCATACCCGGCCCGCCACCATAGGGTTTATCATCTACGGTACGATGTTTATCGAGCGTAAAATCCCTGGGGTTCCAGCAAACCAGATCCAGTATTCCGGATTTAGCTGCCCGACCAGTAATGCCATTGTCGGTTATGCTTTTAAACATATCCGGAAATAACGTGACTACATCAATGCGCATTTTATCTGACCCCTGATTGCTCAGAAGTCCGGATCCCAATCTACCTGGATAATACTGCTGTCCAGATCTATATTTTTGATCACCTGCCCCCGTATATACGGTATCAGGCGTTCACGATCCCCTTTAACTATCAGTACATCGTTTGAGCCGGTTTCAATCATACGCTCAACAATGCCAAATTCTGTTTTATCCTGGTTAATGACTTTACAACCGATCAGGTCATTCCAGTAATATTCATTTTTTTCCAGTTGCGGCAACTGATCCTTTAATAGTGCAATATCACGATCAATTAACTGCGCCGACATATCACGATCAATATAACCTTCCAGTTTGGCAACGACGCCTTTGCCCTGTCGTCTGCCCTCTTCCAGTTTGATTTCCTGCCAGCCTTCTGCTGAACGTAGAAACCACTGGCTGTACTGAATTATATTTTCACGCGGATCGGTATAGGAATACACCTTTACCCAACCCTTGACACCGTGCAGACCTGATATCTGGCCGACGATGACATAACCTTCAGGATTATCCTGTGCCATTTTCAGCCGGATATCCTGAATAACAAACTTTTAAGCAGCTGCCTGCTTGATCAGGGAAGCAACGCGATCACTAGGCTGCGCACCCTGGGAAACCCAATGTTCAATACGATCAGTATCAAGACGTAAACGTTCTTGTTTCTCGTTTGCAACAGGATTAAAAAACCCCAAACGTTCGATGTAACGACCATCACGACGATTACGCGAGTCTGCTACTACGACATGATAAAAAGGTCTCTTTTTTGAACCACCACGGGCCAAGCGAATGACTACCATCTTGCCTATTCCTCAAATATTTATAAGCACAAAAAACCTGCCCACGTTCCCGGGCAGATGAAGCCGTCGAATTTTACGCTAATTTGCGGAAAAGTGAAGTGATAATTGACTAAAAAGGACAGAAAAGTTGTTTAATGGCCTGTTAACGTCTATTTTTGATTATGTTTGTGATTAGTGGGCGGGTAAGTGGGCCTTTGGTGATGATACGTCTTTTATCGCGACCATGGGTCGCTTCCCACAAAAATGCATATTAATCAGTTACTAATGGTTAAAAAGGCATGCCTGGGGGCATTTTGCCTTTTAATCCGCGCATCATCTTGGCCATACCGCCGCCCTTCATTTTCTTCATCATCTTTTGCATTTGGGTAAACTGCTTTAGCATACGATTAACATCCTGTACCTGTGTACCCGAACCTGCAGCAATACGCTTTTTACGTGAACCTTTGATAACAGCAGGATAGGTTCGTTCTTTAGGTGTCATGGAGTTAATAATGGCAATCAGTCTGCCGAACTCTTTGTCATTCACTTGTGCTTTTACATTTTTCGGTAAATTGGCCATGCCTGGCATTTTATCCATGAGGCCTGCAATACCCCCCATGTTATTCATTTGCTGCATTTGTTCGCGAAAGTCATCAAGATCAAAGCCTTTGCCCTTTTTAAGCTTTTTCGCCAGTTTTTCTGCTTTTTTGTGATCGATGTTCTGTTGTACTTCTTCAACCAGTGTTAGCACATCACCCATACCGAGGATACGTGACGCCACACGATCCGGGTGGAATGCTTCGAGCGCATCAACTTTTTCACCAATACCAAAGAACTTGATTGGCTTGCCTGTAATTTTTCTTATCGATAACGCAGCACCGCCTCGTGCATCACCATCGGTTTTGGTGAGAATTACGCCCGTTAAAGGCAGTGCTTCATCAAATGCTTTAGCCGTATTGGCAGCGTCCTGACCTGTCATGCTGTCAACGACAAACAGGGTTTCTACCGGGTTTACAGCCGCATGAATATTCTGTATTTCGGCCATCATTTCATCATCAATATGCAAACGACCTGCAGTATCGACAATAACAACATCCTTGAAATGCTTACGTGCATATTCCAGCGCTGCTTTGGCTATATCAACCGGCTTCTGGTTCGTTTCACTTGGGAAAAATTCAGCACCAACCTGCCCTGCCAAGGTTTCCAGCTGTTTGATCGCCGCAGGGCGGTAGACATCACAACTGACCAGCAGTGAAGATTTTTTCTCACGCTCGGTTAACCAACGTGAAAGTTTGGCAACAGTTGTTGTTTTACCTGCACCTTGCAGGCCTGCCATTAATATTACTGCGGGGGGCTGTGCGGCCAGATTAAGGCTGTCATTTGACTCACCCATGAGTTTCACGAGTTCATCGTTGACTATTTTTATTAATGCCTGGCCGGGTGTCAGGCTTTTAAGTACCTCTTCACCTACTGCTCGCACACGCACTTGTTCAATGAGTTCTTTTACTACAGGCAGTGCGACATCAGCCTCAAGTAATGCCATGCGAACTTCACGTAATGTTTCTTTGATGTTGTCTTCGGACAACCTGCCCTGACCACGGAGATTACGTATGGTTTTACCAAGGCGCTCACTAAGATTTTCGAACATGATATGACCTGTGTTAATGACTTATATTGAGAATATTGTACACGAAATTTTAAAATCAGGTGTGCAGAAAGTTTGTTGGCAGGTTAAATTCAGAAACAGATAAGTTGTGATGATTTTTCTGTGGGAAGCGATGTCATGCTAGTAATAACCAAATGTAGGAGCGGCATTGGTAGGAGCGGCATTCAGCCGCGATTTTGCACAGGGATGTGCTTATGTCGCGAGAGCACATGGAAGTGCGTAGCGACTATTCGCGGCTGAATGCCGCTCCTACTGCCAGGTATTTTATTGTCACTCCAATGCGCTTCCCTCACTGGGTTGCTTATAGTCAGCGCAGGGCTTTTTATAAAGCCAGCACCAAATCAGGGCTAACCCGCTTCAAGTCTCGATCCGGAATTAATTCCTTGCATTCTGACATGATCATATCTTCAGAACCGGGTTTAAGGTGACTGATGAAAACTTCTGGCTGGTGTTGTAATTTTTCCAGGTCTGCCTGTAACAATGATGGGCAGTAATGATAGGCCAGACGGCAAATGTCTATTTCCTTGTTAGAAAAAGCACATTCAACTATTAAATAATCCAGTGATGAATATTCATTCAATCTCGCCCAAAAGCTGTCATTCGTCGTAGTATCTCCGGTGAAGGCTAATGAGGCTCCACCACATTCAATACGGTATCCAACAGTAGGCACAACATGATTGACGGGGATTGCCTCGAGTTTGCAGCCTTCAAATTCATACTGCTTACCCGCTTCAATAACATTAAAGCTGATAACCGAGTTATTCATACTGGGGATCATTGAAAAATCGGGCCAGATCACGTTATTAAATATGTGCGTTTGTAATGCCTCGAGCGTTGCTTTGCTACCATAGACCTGAAGTGGCCTTTTCAGCAGATTTTCGAAGAGCGTGTCAACCAGCAGGGGAAGCCCGGCAACGTGGTCCAGATGGCTATGCGTGAAATAAACGGCACGAATTTTCTGCATTTCAGGTAAGGTCAGGTTAGTGATGCCAGTGCCGCAATCAATCAGAATATGATCATTCAGTAAAAATGAGGTTGTGCTGAGATCGCCCCCGATACCTCCACTGCATCCTAATACCCTGAATTTCATTTATTCTCGGCCCGTATTTTTACTAAAACAGTCACACTCAATCTCTGTTATTTATTATTGGTTTTTTCTGCCAACTTTATAAAATCATTTACATATCAGATAAATACCATCATTTGGTAGAAAGTTTATACCACTATTTCACATAAAGCGGCAGTTTTTATGAAAAATTAACTATTTTTTCTTATTTTTCACCTGTTTTGACAACAATCTACTGAATTATCAACGATAATTTCACACTGTGTCACAATTTTCGCCATGAATCCTGATTGTATTTTCATGTATTATTCTTGTGTTACACTTTGAAAAATGTTTTTAATAGAACAACCTGAGCAAAAACGAACAAGGTTTTGACTTCAATACGTCACACGGGTGATAGCTTATGTCCATATTAAAATCAATGTATTTAAACTCATTTTTCAATGATCGTATTTACACTAAACTACCGGGCAATTAAACCCGTAAAAATTAAATAAAAACATGGACATTAATAATTAATTTTCTTCAATGAGCAGTCAGATTCCCAGTATTCTTGCGATTATTTTCTACCTGCTGGCAGGTGGCCTGGTGACAGCGCGCCTGTTTGGCCGAGGCAGTCTGTCCAACGTTAGCAAAACAACCATCATTACTCTCGGTATGGTGGCATTACTGTTACACAGCCAATTACTTTATCAGAGTATTTTTAGCCAGAAAGGTATCAATCTCGGCATCTTTAATGCCTTTTCTCTGGTGTGCTGGCTGATTGTTCTGATGTTAATCATCACCGCTATACGCAAGCCGATAGAAAACCTGGGGATTGTATTATTCCCGTTGGCTGCCTTGTCCATCATTCTGGAAATCAACCTGCCTTCCAATCGTTTTATCAGCAGTAGCGGAGCATGGCAGCTTCAGGCGCATATCCTGTTTTCTTTTATTGCTTACAGTCTGTTTACTATTGCGATGGTGCAAGCCATTGTTCTGTATATACAGGATAAACATCTGCGCAACCATCAGCCCGGTGGTTTTATACGCAGCTTGCCGCCATTACAGAGCATGGAATACCTGTTGTTTCAGATTATCACTGTCGGTTATGCCTTTTTAACGATTGGGCTGATTACCGGCGGGCTATTTCTCGAAGATATATTTACCAAACATTTAACACATAAAACCATCCTCTCTATTATTGCATGGGTGATTTTCTCGGTTTTAATATGGGGCCGGTTTCGCTATGGGTGGCGTGGCCGCAAGGCGATTCGCTGGACGCTGGGCGGGTTCTTTACCTTAATGCTGGCCTATTTTGGCAGCAAGCTGGTACTCGAACTGGTATTAGCCTGATTCATCAATTTGCACAGGTATAAATAGTTGGACGATATCCCCTTAAGTGTCTTATACAGTATTCTCGCAGTTTTATTACTGCTGTCTGCGTTCTTTTCCGGCTCTGAAACAGGCCTGATGACCCTGAACCGCTATCGTCTTCGCCATCTTCATAAAGCAAAACACAAAGGTGCTATCAGGGCGACACGTCTGCTTGAGCACCCTGACAGATTAATCGGGTTGATCTTGCTGGGTAATAATTTTGTTAATATTCTGGCATCCTCTCTCACCACGATCATTGCCATACGGCTGGGTGGCGAAGGTGCTATTCCAATTGCGGCTGGCCTGCTTACATTGGTTGTGCTTATTTTTGCAGAAGTGGCACCAAAAACATTAGCTGCAAACCATCCGGAAAAAATAGCTTTTCCTGCTTCGCTGATTTTCATCCCTTTATTAAAACTGCTCTACCCTGTTGTCTGGGTTGTGAACCTGATGGCCAGTCTGGTACTGAGAGTACTGCATATCAAGATGGACAAAGACACCTCACTAAGCCTGAGTAGGGAAGAATTACGTACGGTAGTGAATGAAGCCGGTGCCATGATCCCGCAAAAGCATCAAAAAATGCTGCTGAATATACTTGACCTTGAAAAAGCCACCGTTGAAGACATTATGATCCCCCGCAATGAAATTGTCGGGATCGATATGGATGACGACTGGAATGAGATAATTAGCCAGCTGGTTAACAGCCAATACACTCGTCTGCCTGTTTTTAATCAGAGCATTGATGACATTGTCGGTTTTATTCACCTGCGCAAGATCGCACGCCTCCTGCACAGGGAAGATTTCAGTAAAGACGACCTGTTAAAAATAATAAAAGAAACCTATTTTGTGCCAGAAGCGACACCGCTGAACAAGCAACTTCTTCAATTCCAGCATAACCATAACCGTATTGGCATGGTCGTTGATGAATACGGGGATATTCAGGGATTAATTACACTCGAAGATATTCTCGAAGAAATTGTCGGCGAGTTTACTACTGACCCTTCAGCCATAGGGGCCGGCGTTCACCCTCAGGAAGATGGTAGCTATATTATTGATGGCAGCACGAATATCCGCGCTATCAACCGCATGCTGCAATGGGAGCTACCTACCGACGGCCCTAAAACCCTGAACGGGTTGATACTGGAGTTTCTGGAATCTATTCCGGAAAGTGGCATCAGTCTGTTGCTGGCTGATTATCCGGTAGAAATTATTCTGGTAAATAATAATATCGTGAAAACGGCAAAAATCTTTCCCCGGCTAGAAACAGATTGATGCTTATTCGGCTTTTCGAGAATCTTCCCGGACAAAATAAACAGGATGTTTAAAAGGTTTTGTTTATCGCGGCTGAATGCCGCTCCTACCGGCGGTTAAAAATAATATTTAAAAAGATATGTCTGTAGCAAATACAGTAATCTTTCTTTAGAAAAGGCCATATCCAGCCGTTATATAGTCAAATACAAGGTTTTTGAAGCATTACACTCATTCATTAAAACTGCTCGGGCGGATGTTTTCGAAAAAGACAATCAGATCCTTACTATAAAATACTTATAATTTACAGAGTGTTATCGTGCATAAGATTACATTATCGTTCAAAGGCAGAATACTAAAGATCTTCAAACCTGCTGATGTTGAATTCAGCATCGGCAGGCACCCTGAGTGTGATTGTCACATTGAAAACCTTGCAGTAGAGCCCTTGCATGCAAAAATCCATTTTAAAGGCGATAAGGCTATTTTAAACATCCCCGGAAAAAACTTTAAAGTACTGGTAAATAACAAGATCCAGCCGAACGATGGCCCCGTTATACTCGAACGCAACGACGAAATACAAATTGGAAAACACACCATTACTTATTTATGGGAAAATGAGCCTGATCACTTAAAAGCAGATAAGACTACCCAACCCAGAAAAACAAACAACCTCAATGGCTGGTTACAAATAACCAATGGCTCAAGATTAGGTCGAACCCTTCACCTGAACAGGCCTCAATTAAGCTTTGGTCCAGATGGAAAAAAAGGTGCCCTGATTACTAATACGGCAGATGGGTATTTCCTTGCGCACCTGGATAACTCATTGAATGTTAGTGTAAATAACCAGGATATCGGCGATAACCGTATTCATTTACAAAATGGTCATACCATCAAAGTTGGTGATATGGAAATGCTGTTTTATACTCAGGACTAACCAAACAAAAAAACCGGGAAAATGCTATGAGCGAACAACAAGAACAACGCCTCTTTAGTCGTATCAGTTTTGACGCACAAGTGGTGATTATGGGGTCTGACAAGGAATGGACAACCGAGTTACTCGATATCTCGCTCAAAGGTGCACTTGCTTCATTACCGGATAACTGGGATGCAGGTAAAGACACAACGTTTAATCTCAAAGTCATACTGTCTGAAGATACCGTGATCACCATGGAAGCGACAGTTGCCCATGTTGAAAATAATCACATTGGCTTCCATTGCGAACACATAGACCTTGAAAGCATTACGCATCTACGACGCATTGTTGAATTGAATACCGGTAATGAAGACCTGCTGAACCGTGAGCTTTCTGCTTTGCGCGGGCATTAGGGTAAAGCCTTTATTAATT
>JAADHQ010000033.1 GCA_013151795.1 Gammaproteobacteria bacterium
TGTTTCTAACGCCATACCCCTGTTTACTCTAAACTACGTTATTTAGTATTTTTCTTTTCCGGTATGAATAAATTCATTAATTCAACCAACTGGCTGACAATTGATTCTCCGCGACTATAATCAACCCTATGGTTGAACATAACAAGCAATTATCTGGTCTGTTAAAAGCTGTTAGTGACACTACACGTCGCTCACTTCTTACGCAGCTTTGCCAGCAAGGCCCTACCCGGGTCACTGATTTAGCAGCATTTTATGATATGTCACTTAATGCAATATCCAAGCATATAAAGGTTTTGGAAAAAGTCGGGCTGGTGTCACGTAAAACCATAGGTAGGGCCCATTTTATAGAAGCCAATTTAGAAAATATTAGTCTTTTCGAAAACTGGCTTAAAGAGCTTAAATCAATCTGGGAAATCCGCCTGGACAAACTGAACGAAATCATGGAAACAGGAGAAAATTGACATGACTGATCTAACTGTAAATGTAACCAGAATTATTAATGCTCCAATTGATAAAGTATTTGATGCATGGTTAAACCCACAAACACTATCTCAATTTATTTTGCCAATGCCTGGTATGCCACAGCCATCCGTTGAAACGGAGGCGCGCGAAGGAGGAACATTTACAATAATCATGCATGTTGGTGACGAAAAAATCCCTCATACTGGAAAATATCTGGAAATTAATCGGCCAAACAAGCTGGTGTTTACATGGGAGTCACCATTTTCAACTGAAGGTAGTACAGTTACACTGCACTTTAGTGATTTAGGTAATAACAGAACCAATATTGATCTCTCGCACGTCAGATTTCCTGATGAAGAGAGCAGGACAAATCATGACAACGGTTGGGGCAACATTCTTGAATGCTTAAATGATCTATTGAAATAATAATCACAATAAAAATAACAAATATATAACACCAGCAATGGGTGATAATACACTGGATGTCATTGGATAATATTCATTCGGAGCTGTATAAAGATGTCGCTATCTTGTTGATAGTGACACATAACCTGATGCATGTATTTCAAGCCGAAAAAATGCGTTTGCCAGAAAAACTGCACCATGTTACGGTCGGCTTTATTCCGCGCTAAATGCTAAACCTTTATGATACTAAACCCTACGCCATATCTTCTCGATACTCTATATTGGATAACCCTGCTTGCTGTTATTGTATCTTCTGCATCAGGTGTCCTTAAGGCCGGATTTAAACAATTTGATTTATTCGGCGTAATTGTCATTGCGATTGCAACCGGGTTGGGTGGTGGTTCACTACGTGACATGCTTCTCGATCGAAATGTTTTCTGGATTTATGATCAGGTTTTTTTTATCGCCTCAATTGGCAGCGCAATTACTATTTTTATTTGCGTCAGGTTAATTAATGTCTCACCAAAATATTTTCTAGTCGCCGATGCGGCAGGCCTTGCAACCTTCGGGATTGCAGGGACACTTGTTGCACTTATGGTTGGAGTGCCTCCCCTTATTTCGAGTTTTATGGGCGTTATGACAGGCACTGTGGGAGGGATTTTTCGCGATGTATTATGCAATGAAACGCCCGTGGTATTTCTTAGTCCACTCTATGCAACGGTGTCCTGGATTGGCTCCTTGATCTTTATCGGATTTTTGTATTTTGAACTGGATATAACAGTCGCCGCTATCGTCTCCGGGCTTGTTATATTCATATCAAGATTACTGTCAATATATTATAATATCAGCTTACCCAGGTTCCGCTTTAAATATTGAAATAATTATCAAAGGAGATGAATAATGACTGAAGAAACCATATCAACTAATGAGAATGATAACTCACAAAAATCAGTCGCCACGATTGTATATGCTTTGCAAGTTGCATCATTCTTGCTTGGTTTTACATTCCTGATCGCCGTTATAATCAATTACATTAAAAAAGGTGATGTGGCCGGTTCATGGCTGGAGTCACATTTTAGATGGCAAATCCGCACATTCTGGTTTGCTCTTTTATGGTCCATCATTGGAATCATAGGTCTGTTCTTCCTGGTTGGGTATTTTGTATTACTCGCAAATGCTGTTTGGGTTATCTACCGTGTCGTAAAAGGCTGGTTACGCCTGAACGATGGCAAGGAAATGTATACCTGATACCTGCGCAAATACGACTTTGGCTACCAAAAATTATCTTGCCCATAAAGTAATATGATGATTGGTAGCCTTGTTATGGCCCAAACAGCAACAAATAGTCTGTTTTACCCGATTTAGTTACTGAATTATTAATCCCTTTATTTCCTACGATATTTCCTTATGTTTATTTATTACTAGCCGATAAAAAGGTTATCTGTAATAAATTATTGAAATATCGATGAAAAATGAACTCACCACTGTAAAAGCCGGCTTATTTCTTGTTATGTTAACGTTGCTATTTGGTATTGGCCTTGGCGCGGGCTTTGGCATTGCCGAGGACTCTGTTAAATCTTACATATCTGATGGTATTAAAGCTAATCCTGACGTTCATAACAAAAAAAGCTTTAGTAAAATCTGGCGATATGCACAACGATCTCACTTTCATGCGACAGGCATAGCTGCATTCTCAATCGGGCTGATTCTGCTTATTATGGCTTCATCCCTGACACGCAAACTTAAATCATTATCATCACTACTCGTTGGCCTGGGTGGGTTATACCCCCTCTCCTGGTTTGCAATGTATCTACTTGCGCCCTCTATCGGATACCGCGCTGCTCATCAGCATTTTATGACTGAGCTTTTCACTTATGTTGGCGTACTCGGTCTACTACTTGGTATTTTAATATTATGCGCAAATTTATTTTTTGATCTCTTTCAGGAAAAAGGCAATTAAAATTTATATTATATTTTAGTGTTGCATGCTAAATATAACTCATCACTACTGGATTTATTATTATGAATAAAAGCTTTAGAAATAATTTACGTGAAGCTATCATTTATCGAAAACAGGCCGATCTACCGCGTATTGCCTTTATTATTGTAGCCGTTGTCATTTTTACTTTATCGTATATCTCCTATTCTATTTATTTTACACCTCGTGGTAAATCTATTGAATATCACTTTATAAGTGAATCTGGTGCAATTACAGCTTTATCAGTAATTTTTCTTTCCATGGCTTGTTCTTTTTCTATTGGATCACTTGTAATTAACATCAGGTTAAAAGGTAGGCATGTATTGCTATGGACTATTATGGCTACCGGCTTTGGCATTCTTGCATTTGATGAATTATTACAGTTTCACGAAAATTTCGGATATTTCATCGGACATTATGTAGATTCCGGCTCTTTCAGGAACTGGAATGACATTATTGTTATTCTTTATGGTGTTATTGCCTTACCCATTATTGCCGTTTTATTACCTGGCATTATGCGCCATCGCATGCTGCTTGAATTATTTGCTATCGGATTTTTATTTTATGCCATTCACACAGCCATTGATTCAATGTATGAACCAAGAACAACTGGCTCTGTTATTTTTGAGGAATCTGCAAAACTTTTTAGCGTATCATTTCTTGCGCTTGGTACTTTCGTTGGATTTGTAGGGACTATATGGAATGCAAATTTATCAGGCGACCAACAAAATACCACACGATAATCCTGCATCACATTTATTAGATTTTCTGATACGAAATTTTTAAACATAATACTTTTATGTAGATAATATAAACACGTAATACAGCACTACGCCCTTCCTTCTGATAAGAATTGTAATAAAAATATATTCCGGGTGTTTTCTACCAAACACGTTATAATCATATAACAAACTATAAAATAAAGACTGTCCATTCTAACAATATATACATCATAATTTGAGTTATGCCATCATGAAAGAATGTAACCTATGCGGTAAATGCTGCATCAAATATAGTGATGGTGGCTTGTCTGCTTCTGCTAGTGAAATTGATTCATGGGACATCTTCAGACCAGATATTTCACGTTATACAAAAAATGGAACCATCTGGACAAACCCTGATTCAGGCGAGCTACTAAACCTTTGCCCCTGGCTAAGAAAAGCTCCCCATGAAAAAAAATATTTTTGTGATATCTATTATGACCGCCCGGACGACTGCAAATACTATCCTGTAACTATCGAACAAATGATAAACGATGAATGCGAAATGCTTGAACCAAATGACTTAATGAATCCCGAACAGGCTCAAAAAACTCTGGACAAATTAATGTCCGATAGCAGGCCTCCTTTTATATAAATTTATTACCCCTGTTTAACAATATTATATGAATATTAAAAAAACTGGATATATAATTATTTTGATCATTACGTTTTTCGCGATAATCGGCGTAATGATGCTTGGCCCTGTCTCACAAGATACTGAATACCATAAATTTACTGATCAACGTACTTTTTTTGGCATTCCCAACGCATGGAATGTTCTGTCAAATATACCTTTTATTGTCTTTGGGGTTTTTGGTCTGAACAGCATTCTTCGTTCACACAAAATGAATATACTTAACGAAAAGAAGACAGCATACATTGTGTTTTTTGCGGGTATTTCAATGATTGCAGTCGGGTCGGGGTATTATCATCTATCCCCTGACAATGGCACTCTTGTCTGGGATCGCCTGCCCATGACCATTGCTTTTATGGCCTTACTCTCAATTATCATAAGTGAATTTACAGACAGTCACATAAATAAATATACACTCTGGCCATTTATTTTTATCGGGATATTTTCAGTAGTTTACTGGCACATCACTGAGGGACAAGGTGAGGGGGATTTACGCTTGTATATTCTGGTGCAGTTTTTCCCTATGTTGGTCATACCTTTAATACTGTTATTTTTTAAATCAAAATTCAATAATATATCTGGCTATTGGCTGCTATTTTGCAGCTATATATTTGCTAAAATATTTGAATACTTCGATGAGGCCATACAAGGCATACTCATTCTGTTTAGCGGCCACACTTTAAAACATTTCGTTGCTGCTCTCGGTATTTTCTTTTTATTAAAATCCTACAACACCAGAAAGCTTGTCACCTGAATGTGGTCATGAAGTGCGCATCAATAAACCCTGATGATACATATCACAGGAATTGAAAAAGACACTCGGCGTACCAGAGCTAATAGCCCTTGCCCTGGGTCGCATGATAGGCGTTTTTACTCCAGCAACAATTATATCTGGGGGATTATTAGCAACCCTTGCAGCTTATTCCTATTTAACGATTGGTGCATAACTATATTCCAGAAAAAAATTCGCGGTATTACTATGTAATAGCGCACCTCGTGCATACTGCATATGAATTTTAGAACTAACAGGCAACTTTTGTTTCGAGCCAGGCCCGGTTATTCATAATATCCTTATAGTTCTAAATGATTAAACTCTGTTAATATATTAATGTCGATTTTCTTCGATTTACTAAAGTATAAATTTGTTACTTATTCACATTGATGGTAGCCTTGATTTTTGAAATTATACTGTTCGAATCATCATCTAACTCAAACATTTTATTCTTTATATTTTAAAACTATAAAAAAATGACAACCGCCACCAATAAAGACCAGGATAAAAAGCTGACTGTTATATTCCGGGTAGAGTCGGGCTGCCTTGGCCCTGAGGGTAAAAGCCACATTGTCGGGTTTTGTAATTTTGCGCACAATAAATTTCTGGACAATAACGTCAGTTACCTTCAATGGCAAATTTCTCCACGGCTCGACAAAACCCTGCCGGAAATACAATATAAACTTGGTAATAAAACACTCTCTCATGAGAAAGCAGCCAGATATTTATCGGTTTTCAAAGAAAATATTGATACCTTTGAAGAACACTTGAACGAAAAGCTTATGCTGCTTATTGATGAATATTTCGCCAATTAAGTAATTTCAGTCCTGCCTTTTAATTCTCAGCCTTTTTTCTTGATTTAATTGATCTATCGCAAGTTTTTTAATTGTGCCAGATGACAAACCCCCTTAAAATAAAAATTGTTAATTAAAACAGCATGATATGTAACCCTGGTAATATTATCCTATCAATTACCACCAGAATATAGTGAAAATGTTAATAAAATCAATAGTATAAATAGAATTCTATTGGTTTCCATCCTTTATCTAGCTACAAAACGGGTAAATAATTACAATACAAAATGGATATCTGCCTTTTTTAATATATGCACGGGAATGTCACATCTAGATATATAAATAATATTCAGTTTTTTCGTAAAAATCGGCTGTAAATATTGGTTTTATCTCAACTATAGAGTAAGGTTTCACTAATGAAGATTGTCTGCAAACTGGCTCCAGAAGAGCCTATGCTTTTAACATTACAAAATTCAAAAAATTTAATGTCGGCAACATATCAGGATCTGACTTGTTCAGAACCCATCATTCAGGACTCTGCCTTTAGCTGCTGAATATTAAAAACCGGAATTATAAGGAAAACTATGAAACAAACAGTAAACCAACCCTTGTTTGCTACGATTTTTGCGCTAGGGTCACTACTTGTCTGGGCTGCTCAATTACAGGCGTCGCCCTATTCATCAAACGGGTATCAAAACTCATACCGCGCACCACAGAACCAGTATGCACCTGCAAACCAGGGCGCAATAAATTATCCTCAAATCATTACCGTTACTAACACCCGCACTGGCACCAGCATCGTCATAGGTGGAACGGTAGTACCTCTAAGAGAAGTAACATTATCTGCACAAATGCCTGGCAGAATCGAATTTTTAGCCGGTATTGAAGGCGACTGGTTTGAACCGGGCCAGGTTATTGCAACCATTGATATTGATGACCTGCAAGCAAAACGCCAAAGTGCACTGGCGAACATTAGTGGACAATCCTCTGCGCTACAAAGTGCCCAGGTACAATATTCACGTGAATTCTGGTCACCACAATCCAGAAATATAAACAAGATGCCTGGCATGGGTTTACCCTCTATGTTTGATACCTTCTTTACAAAGCCCTTTGGCAGTGCAATGGGGTTAGGCAATCCATTGCTTGATCGTCAGGCTGACCTCTACTCGCAAAATAGTCAGCTCGCCCAGGCGCGCAGTAATCACATCGGCGCACTATCACAACTTAGGGAAATTGATGCAAAATTAAGAGATAGCCAGGCCGTTGCTCCCTTTGATGGCGTTATAGTGAAAAAACTGATTGAAGTTGGCGACACTGTGCAACCAGGTCAGGCATTATTCAAGTTTGCTGACGCACGCAATTTACAGATACAGGTTGAAATCCCTGCTCGTCTTATGTCCAGCATACAACAGGACATGGTTGTTCCTGCTGTTCTTGATGTAGGCAATACTCGCGTTAATGCTCGTGTTGCACAGATTTATCCTATTGCCAATAGCCGCCGTCATACTGTCACCATTAAATTTGATTTGCCTGAAGGCATTCCCGCAGGCCCTGGCACCTATGCAGAAGTTATGATCCCTGATGTTAGCGCACCTATCAGTACCTTACCGGTTATCCCTAAATCTGCCATTGTATGGCGTGGTAGTTTGCCTGCTGTTTTTGTTCACAATGATAAAAACAAATCGGAATTACGTTTATTACGTCTGGGTGAATCCGTCGATAATGCAAGCATTTCTGTTTTATCAGGTTTAAAAACAGGCGAAAGAATATACACACGACCAACACCAGGAATGGCATCTGGTTGGGAATCAAACACTAAAAATTAAGCTACGTCGCAATAAGTAAAATAACGATCAGCTTTAGTCAGGAAAAAATACAAGCATGAGCGAACAGAATAAGAATAATCATTCTGAAGAAGAATTAAGTACGGAATTAGGTATTGCAGGGCGCATAACCAAACAATTTATTAATTCTCCGGTAACCCCTTTATTAATGATGGCGTTTCTCGCTATTGGTTTACTGGGCCTTGCTTTTACGCCCAGACAGGAAGACCCGAAAATATCTGTCCCCATGGTCGATATCTTTGTGCAATATCCTGGCGCCTCGGCCAAACAGGTAACCAGCCTTGTTACTGACCCCTTAAGCAGAATCATGAGTGAAATACCGGGTGTACGCCATGTTTATTCTGCAACTCAACGTGGCGGTAGTGCAATTACGGTACGTTTCGAAGTTGGCCAAAACGAAGGTGAATCCATTGTTAAGGTACATGACAAAATTCAGTCTAATCTTGATCTGATACCACCCGGGGTATCAATGCCTCTCGTCAAACCCGTCAGTATTGATGATGTTCCTACGGTTACAATAACGCTTTGGTCTGAAGATGTAGATGATGGCAATTTACGCACACTTGCTTTTGATGTTTTACAAAGGCTGGAAGAAGTACCTGATACAGGCAAAGGTTTTGTTGTTGGCGGACGTACTGAACAAATAAGAATTGAAGTCATGCCCGCACGATTAACCGGATACGACATCACCCTGGCACAAATTGCACAAACAATTAAAACTGCAAACGCAGAAATGGCGGCAGGTAATATTGAAAGTGGCGGTACTGCTTATTCTGTTTATACGGGTTCTTTTCTGACCAATGCACGGGAAATCTCTCGCCTTGTCGTCGGTGTCAAAAATGGTTCTCCTGTCTACCTTCGTGATGTAGCAAAAATAATTGATGGGCCGGAAGAAACAAAACGTTACGCTGCCTTTTATACTGGCAAGTCATATGAAGACAAAGATGTTACGGCAGATAGTGCAGCTGCAGTCACTATCGCTATCGCAAAAAAAGTTGGCTCTAACGGTGTTAGTGTTTCCAAGGCATTATTAAAACGCCTGGAAGGCTTAAAAGGTAATTTAATCCCTGATAACGTCAAATAGAAATTACGCGTGACTATGGCAAAAGTGCAGATGCTAAAGTTAACGAACTCTTGATTTCTATCTTTGAAGCCGCACTCGCTGTTAGTATTCTTTGTATGATCGGACTGGGGCTTCGTGCGGCCTCTGTCGTTATTGTCATTATCCCGATTGTTGTTCTAATTACAATTTGGTCAGCCTGGATTATTGATTACACCATTGACCGTGTCAGCCTCTTTGCACTGGTATTTTCTATCGGCATTCTGGTTGATGATGCGACTGTGGTGGTTGAGAATATTTTCCGTCGCTGGTTAAAAGCGGGTAAAACGTCAATTGATATCGCTATCGATGCCGTACGTGAAGTAGGCAACCCGACAATACTGGCCACATTAACTATTATCGCAGCCATGCTGCCGATGGGGTTCGTTAGCGGCTTAATGGGCCCTTACATGAAACCCATTCGCTGGGTGCATCTGCAATGTTTTTCTCTCTTATTGCGGCCTTTGTTTTCGCGCCATGGTTCGCTATGCGTGTACGCCCAAAACTGGAGGCGCTACATAAGGCAGAAGAAAGAGAAAACAAAATGAATGAAAAGATAGGGAAGTTCTACCGCCCTATCATGAACCCTCTCATTAACAACAGGGCGTTCGGTCTGATATTTTTATATGGATTAATCGCCGCCACCTTTCTGGCCTGTTCACTTTTTTACTTTAATACTGTTGCCGTAAAAATGCTGCCGTTCGATAACAAGCCTGAATTTAATATTGTTATTAATATGCCTGAAGGGACGGCCTTACCCGTCACGGCCAATGTTGCTCATCGCCTGGCCACTGAAATTAGACAACTGCCTGAAGTAACATCTTTACAGACTTATACCGGCACGGCGTCACCTTATAACTTTAATGGTATGGTTCGGCATTATTTCTTACGCAAGCAACCATGGCTTGCAGATATTCAGGTCATGCTGCTGGATAAAAATGACCGCGAGCGAAGCAGTCATGAGATTGCCGAGTACGCCAGGCACCTACTAACCCCTATCGCCAAAGAAATGGGGGCACGTATTCAAGTCGTTGAAATGCCTCCCGGGCCACCCGTTTTACAAACCGTTGTAGCTGAAATTTATGGCCCGACTGAAGACGTCCGACGTCAGGTGGCCAGCGATATGACCCAGATGTTTATAGAAGCCAAGGGTATTGTTGATGTCGATAATTACATGAGCGAACCTTATGAATACTGGCGATTCATTGTTGATACTGAAAAGGCTGTTCGTCTGGGTATTTCTGTTGACAACATCAACAAAAATCTGGCGATGGCCATGGGTGGCTATAAACTTGGCGACATAAAACGCAATGTCGTTCTTGAACCTACCTACATTATATTGCAAACACCTTTAGCTATTCGCTCACAAATACAGCGCTTAAAGAACCTGCCTATCATGAGTGCAAATGGCACACTGGTTTCACTTGCCGAACTCGGTCACTTTGAAAAATCACCTGAGGACCAGATTATCTATCATAAAGACTTGCGACCCATTGAATATGTCACTGGTGAAATGGAAGGGCGTTTAGGTGCCCCTATATACGGTATGTATGCCGTTGAAGACTTGCTTGAAAATTACAAAACGCCTGATGGTGTCACTATTACCGGTATGCCATACGGGTTACTTGGGCCGCCTGATGAAAGCACCCAATCCGGTTTTGAATGGACAGGTGAATGGACAGTTACTTACGAAACATTCCGTGATATGGGTGCTGCCTTCATGGTCGCCCTGGTACTTATATATGGTTTGATTGTTTGGGAATTTAAAAACTTCACCATCGCTGGCATTATTATGGCGCCGATTCCTTTAACACTTATCGGAATTATTCCTGGGCACTGGATTGTCGGTGCCGAATTTACGGCCACGTCCATGATTGGCTTTATTGCACTTGCGGGCATTATTGTGCGCAACTCTATTCTACTTGTTGAATTTGTAAAACATGAAATCAAGGAAGGCAAAGAACTATCCGAGGCTGTCATCGCTGCAGGACAAGTAAGAATGCGCCCAATATTCATTACAGCACTTACGTTAATGGCTGGATCTGCTGCCATCATCAGTGATCCTATCTTCCAGGGGATGGCAGCAAGCTTATTGTTTGGTACTGCCATTGCAACCGTCTTAACGCTTATCGTTATTCCTCTGGGGTGCATTAGTATAAGTAAGCAATTTTATCTCAGTGATGATTTCCCGGATGATGATGAGGTGATAACTGCACAACCTGCAACTTACTCCACGCCATTATGGCTTAGGGTATGGACGATTGTCTTTACAGTATCACTGACCATCTTTAGTGTTTTGTCCAGCATCTACGGGTTTGCGAAAAATATTTTTGCTAAACGTAAATCAGATGATGCCAGTGACATCCCTAAAGAAACTGTTCAACCTGTCAGCGAAGTTAAGACAACGACAGATGAAAGTATAAAAGATACCAAGCCAGAACCAGCAGCTAAAACAGTAACAGCTCCTAAGAAAAAAGTAGCTAAAAAGAAAGCTGTTAAAAAGAAAGTCGTCAAAAAGAAAACAGCGACAGTAAAAAAACAACCCACGAAAAAAGCTGTTAAAAAACCGGCAGCAAAGAAAAAACGTCGTGGAATTAAATTAAAAAATATTAACGAAAAAAGTAAAGGGAATGATGATGAAAATGAATAAACATTTAAGTCAAACAATTTTCATATTATCAACTGCGATAATTTCGTCTTTTGCTATTGCTGGAAATGAAAACACGAACAACAATCAACAACAAATGGCTATGCCGCCTCCACCGCCGGGGCCTTATAATTCACAAGGTTTAACTAATAACAATACCAACCGAACACCACCGGCACAGGTACTGCAACGTCCTCCTATGCCAATGCAGGCTCCAGCCTGGGTGCGAAATCCACCGCCTCCACCGGTCTGGACACAACGACCACCCATGCAAAGGCAAGCTCCAGCCTGGGTACGAAACCCACCGCCTCCACCGGCCTGGGCACAACGACCTCCCATGCAAAGACAAGCTCCAGCCTGGGTACGAAATCCACCGCCTCCACCGGCCTGGGCGCAACGACCACCCATGCAAAGACAAGCTCCAGCCTGGGTACGAAATCCACCGCCTCCACCGGCCTGGGCACAACGACCACCCATGCAAAGGCAAGCTCCTGCCTGGGTACGAAATCCACCGCCTCCACCGGCCTGGGCGCAACGACCTCCCATGCAAAGGCAAGCTCCTGCCTGGACACGAACACCTCCGCCTCCACCGGCCTGGGCGCAACGACCTCCCATGCAAAGGCAAGCTCCTGCCTGGACACGAACACCTCCGCCTCCGGTACTGGCACCACGACCACCTGCATCTGGTAAAACCTCAAGATGGAGACAGAACGCACCGACTTGGGCACAACGACCTCCCATGCAAAGGCAGGCTCCAGCCTGGGTACGAAATCCACCACCTCCACCAGCCTGGGCGCAACGACCACCCATGCAAAGGCAAGCTCCAGCCTGGGTACGAAATCCACCACCTCCACCAGCCTGGGCGCAACGACCACCCATGCAAAGGCAACAAGCTCCAGCCTGGGTACGAAATCCACCGCCTCCACCGGCCTGGGCACAACGACCACCCATGCAAAGGCAAGCTCCAGCCTGGGTACGAAATCCACCGCCTCCACCAGCCTGGGCGCAACGACCACCCATGCCAATGCAGGCTCCAGCCTGGAGAAGAAATCCACCGCCTCCACCGGCACAGGCAAAACGACCACCTGTATCTGGAAAAACCCCTGCATGGGTTCGGAAGCCATCCTCTCCACCCTCGTGGGCGAGCAAACCTCCGCTGCAATCAGCCTGGGTACAACGACCACCCAGACCTCCTGTTTACAAACACAGAAATCAGGCAATAAACTAGCCATGTACTATATACACAGAGCTATTAACAGCATTGGAGCATGATCATGAAATTAATGTCTTTTACTATCTTTAAAAAAAATGACTTTAAATTCATTGTGTTAGCTATACCTTTGATAATGATGGGTAATGTAAATTCAGCCTTTGCAGACCCTTTATCATACTCGCCTGATCAATGGCCAAGAAACTGGAATATTTTAATTGATGAGATGAATCAGGGTGTAAACAACCATCATTATCAACATAATAACCGGCCTCCCAAAAAAGATACCAGCCGTAAAAGACCTGCCCGAAGTTCTGCATGGGGTGTTCCACCTGTTGCCAGAAGCAAACCTCGCCGTAGCAAATGGCCTGAATATAATACTCAGGCACCTCGTTATAATATGCAAAGGCCTGGTTTTGGATACGGATCATACTATCCGGGCTTAACAGGCCTCGGCTTAACACCTTTTGCCGCGCCCTTGCTTGTCCCCGGGATGTCTCCATTATTAGCACCGGGGATGGTTTCACCAGGTATACCCATGCAAATGCAACCATTTTCAGCTTATCCGTATTCCCCTGCATATATTGGAGTTATGCCGAGGATGGTTTACTAAATATGAGAGGGATTGCTTATCATCCTTGCTTAATTCAGAGAAGCGGTCTTTTTTATTGTCACAAGTCATGTAAATATATTAATAAATCATTATAATATGATATAGATTTTAAAAGTCAGTTTGAACAAGATTATGTAGATAAGTATTCTTGTTCTCTGTACAGGGTAAAAATGCGCCATTCGGCATTTTTATTCATTGATACACAAAAGAATGATGGCGGCATGGGTTTCCATGTTTAATGAGATATTACCTTCAAAAATTTAAGGAGAAGGGATATGAAAAACTTTCGTAAGTTAGTTGGTATAGCAGCATTAGCAGCCGCTATTGCAGTACCATTTACAGCAGCCGAAGCATGGTGGGGCCCTTTTGGTGGTGGACCATGGAATAATAACGGTTGGGGCAACAACGGTAATGGTTGGGGCAATAACGGCTGGGGCAACAACGGTAACGGTAATGGTTGGGGCAATGGTATGGGTGATGGCAACATGTCATTCAACATGGGCGGTCGCAGTAGCGGCAATGCTAGTGGTTACGGCAATGGTTACGGTAATGGCTATGGAAATGGTTATTACAACGGCTATGGTAATGGTTACAACCGTGCACCTGCGCCTCGTTACTATGCGCCACCACCTCCTCCAGGTTATTACGCACCTTATGGAGCGGCACCAGCGCCTGCAGCACCGGCCAAGTAAGTGCTAATCGGGCCCAGGGTATTCTATCCATGAATGCTCTGGCCCGATAATTTTTTCGCTTGATACTCATCTATCTGGAACACAATAATTATGACCTCTTTTATCAGGACACTGTCATTTTTACTAGGATGTAGCTTTACATTCTCTGTGATGGCGTTCGAAATTGGTGCGGAATTTTCTGCTGAAGCCGTGCAAATAGTACCAGGGCGTTCTCCCGTTATTGCAAAAATGTTTGTCAGTAAAAATGCTGTTCGTACTGAATCAACAATTAATGGAAACACAATTGTTGAAATTATTTATCCTCAAACCAGTCAACGCATTCTACTAAACAAACTCAGCAAGACCTACTTTGAACAAAATACGCCTGCCAGAAAAAAACCTGTAAAAACCAACAAAAATTATTCACCCTGTAACAAATTAAATAATGCGACATGCCGGAAACTTGGCGAAGAGAAAATCGATGGTCGAAACAGCACCAAGTGGGAAATGACTATCCTGGCCAAAGGCAAATATATTAAAAGTCTGCACTGGATTGATAAAAAATATCTTATCCCGCTAAAAGAACAATTTTCTGATGGTACGGTTTCCACCATGACATTCCTTGGCACCGAAAAAATCAATGATCGAAATACCGATAAATGGAAATTTCTTTCGACAAATAACAATGGACAATCTGTAGAATCACAACAATGGTACGACCCTGAACTAAAAATGGTCACTCGTGAAACACTACCAGGTGGTTATACCCGTGAATTACGCAATATTAAAGTAAAGAAACAGAATATAAACTTATTCAAAGTCCCTTCTGATTATAAAAAGGAAGCGATGCACCAATAGGTGCATTGTTAAAAATATAAAGGTGAATTTGTGATTACAGTTATTGCTAATTTAAAAGGTGGTTCAGGTAAAAGCACCGTAACATTTAACCTTGGGCTCTGGTTACAGATGAAAGGACAACCAGTAGTAGCTTATGATCTGGACCCGCAACAAACATTAGCTGACGTAGCAGAAGTAAGACGAGAAGAAGGATACACTCCTCCCTTACAGGTTAATTTACCACGCGATAGTTTTCTTAATGACATACAGTACCATCCTCAGCAAACGCAGGTATTGGTCGATGTTGGCGCGTCAAATATGCAAGCGATGAAAGAAGCACTGTCCATCGCCAATAGAATAATTATCCCTGTTCCACCTAGCCAGCCAGATGTTTGGGCCACACAACGTTTTTTAAATATTGTGGCTGAAGCCTGTACGAATACAAAACCGGAAATGAGGGTTTTTGTAAACAGGGCAGACACGCATCACGCGATAACTGAATCTGATGAAACAGAGGAAGTACTAAAACAGCTTGCTAATGTCTCTCTTATCACCCAACGACTTTATCAAAGAACATTATACCGACGCTCGTTAAGCGAAGGTATGTCGATTTTTGAATTATCCAGACGCTGCAAGGCATCGAATGAATTTAATCGCTTTGCCAGTATTTTATACCCGGAACTATCAGATTAATCTCGATCTGTCGCAGGAACAATCATGAAACTAATACGCCATTTACTAAGCCACTTGTTTTTAATATTCTTTTTACTGCTTATAGTAGTCGTCTTTTATTATCGCTCGCTGCTTTTACCCGTTAATGTACTCACCAAGGTTAATAATATTATTGCAAGTGTTTATTCGCCAGCATTAAAATTTTCATCTGGTAAAGATTATTATTGGGCTCAGGGTAAGCAATTAACAGCCCCTGAAACAATGGCCAGTACCGAGCCTGCAACAGAAACAGCTACAACGCCTGAATCCACGGCCAGTACCGAGCCTGCAACAGAAACAGCTACAACGCCTGAATCCACGGCCAGTACCGAACCTGCAACAGAAGCAACTACAACGCCTGAATCCACGGCCAGTACCGAACCTGCAACAGAAACAGCTACAACGCCTGAAGTCACGGCCAGTACCGAACCGGCAACAGAAGCAACTACAACGCCTGAAGTCACGGCCAGTACCGAACCGGCAACAGAAGCAACTACAACGCCTGAAGTCACGGCCAGTACCGAGCCTGCAACAGAAACAACTACAACGCCTGAAGCCACGGCCAGTACCGAGCCACTAGTAGAAACACCTGCAACCCCTGAATCTACTAGTCACTCAGACATGTCTTCTGAAATCACAACCAGTAATAC
Organism: Gammaproteobacteria bacterium; assembly: GCA_013151795.1. GTDB lineage: Bacteria > Pseudomonadota > Gammaproteobacteria > JAADHQ01 > JAADHQ01 > JAADHQ01. Next base: position 16,089 of record JAADHQ010000033.1, read on the forward strand.
CGGCAATAAGAAAATGGTCTTGCCAAAAAATGATACAATGTCAAAACATCACTTACTGATGAAAGCCAGAAGTTCATTCTTTAGCAAAAACATTACCCTTTCAGAACAGTATTACATTCAACTATCTCAACTTGATCTTGATAACCCTGACGTGTATGGCGAATTAGGAAACGTTTATTACTCACAAGGAAAATGGAACAAAGCTAGTCAGGCTTATTATGAGGCTGCTGTCAGACTTCTTGCAAAAGGAAATAATGCACGCGCGTTTTATCTGCAACGAATTATTCAGGGTTTAAACCCTGATCTGGCAGTAAAACTGTCTCAACTGATACAAAAAAAATAATTTAATTATATTTTGTATTATTCAGAGGATTTATAATGACTGACGATATTAAACCACAAGATCAATCGGACACTAACGATTGTAAAGGTGATCCGGAAAACTGTGATCACATTAAACACATGGCAACTGCGACTACCTCAACTAGTGTCAATGCTGAAAGCATGGAAGACTGCATGGGTAAAAGTCTCGAAAAACTTTCCAATGCATTTATGGCAAGTGCTCGCCGCTGGGAAATGATAGTTTACCCCGCTTTAGTCGCATTTATTATACTGGCCGCCTATGGTTTTTATCTGATATATAGCTTAACCTCTGATATATCAGCAGTGACTAAAGATATGCATAGAATAAGTACCACAATGGAAAATGTTGCAAAAAGTATGGAAACGGTTGCTGAAAACATGATCATTATGACTGCCACACTTGATGGGCAATCTAAAAGCATGCATAACATGGAATACCAGATGCGGGGCATGAACATGTCAATAAGCCAAATGCGCTACGACATGTCCAGCCTTAATCAAAATGTAGGACGACCGATGTCATTCATGAACAACTTCATGCCATGGTAGCTAAATTACATTAATACCAGCATTATGAGGGATTTAGTATGAGCGCTGATAATAAACAGGAAAAACTGGATAACGTCACAGAAAAACTCCAGGCTATGGGTGTTATGCCAGGCAACGATAAAAAATCAGGCTCAACAACTGTGATCGATAAACCTTCGCGCCCGTATATCCTGTTAATATTAGTAACTATCAGCGCTTTTGCTGCTACTCTATTTGTTTACAAATCGTACATAGCGCGTTCAACTTCTGCAGCAACAATGCACAAAGATCAACCGGGTAGTAATCAGCATGCAAGTCTGACTGCGAAAAAACCTCTTGCACCACAAACCCCGGGCTTCACTAATCCTGCACGAGGTACCTTTCAACCGCTGTATAGAAATAATTACTGGAGAAACCAGCCGCACCTCAGAAAACAACAACCCACCTATTCCAGACGCGATTCAATCAGACCGCCATCAGGGTCTCAAAATAAAACAATACCTTTAAACAATCGGCGCTACGCAGGAAATAATCGGCCCATGCCTTACCAGCCTGTTCCCGTTCGCCCTTATTACTGGTTTAATCGTTACCAGAATCGCTGGGTGCTATACGCGCCACGTCCATACCCATATAATAATCAACAACCAGTACCCTATAAAAAACGTTAGTATTAAATAATATTCAAAGAGGACATTATGAATCTAATAAAAAATAGTTTAGCTTTTATTGGCGCACTTTTACTCATCGCTATTTTATGGGCTGCATACATGCTCGAACCTGCATATCATCGCTTTTCTACTTTTGATGAAAAAGCTTACGATACTTATAAGACGCTGGCTACAAAAATACTCGAAACTGGCAATGCTGCTGAAGCCACCGTATGGAAAATGAAAGTTAAAGAAGGTTTATCTACAAAAGATGTTGATGAAACATTAAAATTTGCAGCAAATGATAACAATATTAAGAATGTTGGTGAACTACCTTTATCAAAACAGGTTGAAGCCATGTCTGACAAACCTTTCCGCTTTATGAAAATCTATATGTTTTGTGATGCCTTAACTGCATCAAGAATGGTTGACTACAGCGACTCATTCTCCGCATATCTACCATGCCGCGTATCCTTACTTGAAGATAAAAAAGGCCAACTCTGGTTATATTCACTGAACATGGATTTGATGATACATGGTGGAACACCCCTGCCACCTGAATTAAAGAAAGAAGCCTTGAATGTTAAAAGAATCATCCTTGATATCATGACACGTGGCGCAACCGGAGACTTCTAGTACTGGCGTTACCTATGTCTTCAGAAAATATTGATAGCAACATAACAAGTGCGAAATTAATCAGGCGGTTACAATCTGTTAAAACAGATGCTGTTAATGAAAAAAACAGGCTTGTCCTGTTAGCTCGCCAGTTTCGTTGCCTGGATAAAATCGGCAAATCAATTGGTCTGGTTTCTGATGCGGCTTTTACAAAACGAATATCATGGCAAGGTCATGTTGACAGACTTGAAGAAAAGACAGAAACTGAAAATTCTATCGATATTGCACAAAGAGAGCTATCCAGCTCTATCTCTCAACTACAACATCAAATTATACCGGCTTTACATGCATGGCAGAATAAATGGTTAACGCGGGTAATTCTGGTGGAGACCATTATTTTATTGTTAATTGCCTTTGCACTTACTGGCATCATTTATTATCAGGGCGCAGCTGATATACCTCACCTAAAAACCATGCTTCTTTCAGAGTTGTATAACAGGCCAATCTTCTTAATTACATCAGGATCATTGTTGTTCTTTGGATTAGTGGCTATTCATTTCCGTATTCGTAGGTGGGCGGCCATGAAAATAGCCTCAATTATAAATACAGAATCATCTGAATTTAACCTGTCCAATGCTTTTTTGAAAAATACCCGGATCAGGCACAGTATCTTTAAACCAGGCATTGCTGGCTTTGGCTGGTTAAATAGAAAACGTCTTAAGAAAATCAAGCCTGCACCAACCGAAGATTTCTTTATCGACTCCGATATAAACGGGTAAAATATAACCTGATTTAATCCACTATAATCAAATAGCCATCCATGGCTTGCTTAATCTGTTTAAAACTACTGCAACTTTCAAATTTAATCTGTTTTCTTTTTACTGTTTTTTTTATTTCCAGTCTTTTTTCGGTCATCACTAGCTCTTTTGGGCTTTTTGGATTTACTTCCATAATTATCTTTCGCGCCTTTTGGTGGCCTTTCCCTGGACAATTTCGATATCTTTAACTGCTGACCTGAAACCCAGACCGTTTTTAAATCATTAAAAATATCATTTGGCATGCCTTTTGGTAAATCGACAACACTATGATCTTCATTTATTTCAATGTGTCCTATATCACGATTTGTTAACCCGGCTTCATTCGCTATTGCCCCTACAATATTACCCGGCTTAACTTCATGCTTTTTACCTACCTCGATTCGATATCGATGCATACCCTCTCCGGGTTGAGCATCTTTACGCCGTGGTGTCCGATCACGATCACTTCTGTCTCTGTCTCTGTCTCTATCTGGCTTATCCCGTTTTTTACGTTGTGGGCGTTCACTCCTGTCTCTCCCACTGAATTCAGCCTTTCTCTGTGGCTTATTCTGTAATAACAACGGTGTATCACCTTGCAACAATTTTGCCAGTGCCGAGGCAATTTCCTGAGCAGGGACATTATGTTCTTGTTCATACTGTTCTATTAAATTCGTGAACTGCGCCAGATTATCATTTGCCAGCGTATCGGTAATACGTTGTTTAAATCGTGCAACACGTTTGTCATTAATTAATTCTGTTGACGGTAATTCCATTAATTCAATTTTTTTGCGTGTTGCTTTCTCTATCGCACTGAGCATTCTTTTTTCACGCGGCGCTACAAAAAGAATGGCGTCGCCCTCTTTTCCTGCACGCCCTGTTCGACCAATTCGGTGTATATATGATTCGGTATCATGTGGAATATCATAATTAACTACATGACTAATCCTTGTAACATCCAGACCACGTGCAGCTACATCGGTAGCTACCAGAATATCTATTTTACCTTTTTTCAATTGATCTATTGTTCGTTCTCGTTGTTTCTGTTGAATGTCTCCATTCAGCGGTGATGTTGAATAACCGCGTGCTGCGAGCTTTTCTGCTAACTCTGTTGTTGCTGTACGAGTACGAACGAAAACAAGCATTGCATCAAACACTTCTGCTTCAAGAATACGCGTTAAAGCATCCAGTTTATGTAAACCACTCACTGGCCAGTAACGTTGACGAATCGTTTCCGCTGTCGCCGTTTTTACCTTGATCGTAACTTGTACCGGATCATTCAGATACTTGGTAGCGATGCGGCGAATCTGCGATGGCATCGTTGCTGAAAATAATGCAATTTGTCTATCATCTGGAGTTTGTTCGAGTATCCATTCAACATCATCGATGAACCCCATGCGTAACATTTCATCTGCTTCATCCAAAACGAGGGTACCAAGATCCTTCAATTTTAATGTACCCTTACGAATATGGTCCATTACACGGCCTGGTGTGCCAACTACTACATGTACACCACGCTTAAGTGATCTTATTTGCCCGCTATAATCCTGGCCACCATAAACAGGCAATACGTGAAACCCTTTTATATAGGTTGCGTACTTCTGAAATGCTTCCGCAACCTGAATTGCTAACTCGCGTGTTGGGGCCAGCACCAGTACCTGTGGGTCTTTTTGTTTAAGGTTCAGATTTGATAAAAATGGCAGGGCAAAGGCTGCAGTTTTACCCGTACCTGTTTGTGCCTGGCCTATTATATCCTTGCCATCAATCAACAACGGGATTGTTTCAGCCTGAATAGGAGAGGGCGTTTCGTAACCCACCTCGTTTAATATCTTCAAGAGCGGCTTACTTAAGTTCAATTGATCAAAAGCCGTTACCGTTTTGGTAGTCATTTACTGTACCTGATATTGATGTTACCTATAGAAAACCTGAATAAAACGCAGGT
>JAADHQ010000060.1 GCA_013151795.1 Gammaproteobacteria bacterium
ATATTACGCTAGTATGGAAATATCTAATAAACTACCGAAGCAGATATAAATATTGGCATGACCAGAATCTTATTATAGATATGAAGGAACTTTAATCTATTGATTTAATCAATAATGTAAACTAGGTCACATTACGTTCATTTCATCGTTTATCTAAATAAATTTTCAGGAATTAACAGATACATAAATATTCAAATAGGGAAGAAGGCTTTATGTTGCAGGAGCGGCATTCAGCCGCGAATAAAATGGAATCGCGGCTGAATGCCGCTCCTACAATAATAGATAGATTTTCTTGTCAGGCTAGTACCAGAGAGAAACAAAAAACTGTATGACATTTGCATTGAAGCTGTATAAAGGTTCGGTGCCGGGTGCAGAGACAACACGTACATCCCGGAAGTCTTCATATTCGAATTGTATATTATTGATGGAGAAATTAATGCTTCCTTTGTCTATAAAGCTCAGGAAGGTTTTATTGAATTCGTAACTAACACCTGCGCCTATGGTAAATGAAGAAAAGGTACTGAGTTCTTTATCCCTTGCAAGAAAATTTTGTGCATTTTGAAAAGGAAACAAGTCGTTATAAAAATCAGCTTTGGTTTGTTGGTAATTTCGCACTTTGAAATCAAAGATCCAGTTTTTTCTGAAAGGGTGGGTGTAACCTATTTCAAATTGATTGGCTTGTATTCCCCATGTGTCACTAAAGAATCGGTATTCACCATGTAATGCAGCACGATAGGGAAGGTAATATTTTGCGCGCGCTGAAATTGCGTTGCTTGTTCTGGTGTTTGGGTAGACTTCTTCTTCGTAATCATAGCCGCGTACGACATTTGCGGGGTTGATATAACGAACCTGTCTGTAGGGGTTATTCAGAAAGCCTTCGTCAGTTACTATTTCAACACCTACTTCCATAAGCAGGTTTTTGGTTATTATCTGGGAAATACTGGCGCGATAATTTTCCCGGTTAACGTCTTTTGCGAAGGCGGGGTCCCCCAGTTTTCCAACAGTATCCCATCCACGTGAGTAGCCTAATGATACTGTTGTTAAGCCACCAAATAATTCCTGGCTGATTCCAAAATGCAGTGACTGGGCATCAAAATCATTTTCATTACTTTGTGTAAAGGCGGTACTGATGGTGACCTTGTCACGGAGGTAGTCTACCGATGCGCTGTATTCGGTGCGTTCTTCAGCATAGGGGCTGGCAGTTGTTACGACATCAATGGAGGCGCTGGTAATCGAGTCAACATAATAATTACCCGATACTGAAAAACTGTCGCCAATATTTTTTCTGATAAGTATCGAAGGGCCATTGATTGTTACGCCGCCACCATCATAGGAATGAAACAATGCGTCGGCTCGTTCTTCCGGTAAGATGGCAGTGTGTCCTGCTGTTGTGACGAGCAGGAGTAATATAAGAACAGGGGTTCGTAATAATCTAGTTACAACCACAGCCGCCGCCTTGTCCGCCTTCTGCCCCGCGTGCGCCTTCACGTGCCTGATAGACGTGGTGAATATAGGATGCGGATACCGGGTCACGACTGAAGCTCATGATCGGGTCGGCAAGTCTGTCACGTTCATAAGGTTTAACCCAGGGTTCTATATTGCAACCGGATAAAATCAGGCTGGTGGTAATAAGTGAATAGATGATTAATTTTTTCACGTTTTATTCTCTTATCAGTGTTTTGATTTCTTTTGCATATTTTATTTCATAACCTGGTTTGTAGGCCTTATGAAGATATCGCAGCTTGCCATTTCTGTCTATGAGATATGTCGTTGGCATGGCTTTTACATCGTATAATTTTGCAACTTTGTTTGTGCTGTCATACAAAATTGGAAAACTTACCGGTATTTTTTTCAGTAGTGCTGCTGCTTTGCTTGAGTCTTCATCGAGATTAACCCCAAGGATAACAAAACCCAGATCTTTATATTTTTTATATAATTGCTCCAGAGCGGGCATTTCCTGTCGACAGGGACCGCACCATGATGCCCAGAAGTTAACCATGACTACATCGCCGCGGTACTCGCTGAGTTTGATGTTTTTACCACTGAGACTCTTAAGTGTGAAATCAGCAGCATTACCTGAGATCGATGCTGCCATGCTGAAACTGGATGCTATGAGGGACATAACCAGAAATAGTATTTTAATCGTGTTCATAATGACCTCGTTTAGAAAAAGAAGCTAACCCCGACGGTTAATTCAAGGTTGTTTGTTATCTTATCGGCACCTAACAGATCAGAGTTGAATATATGATCACGTACGTCGACATGTATAGCTATCCAGTCTTTCGGGATAAATCGATATCCTACGCCGATATTCCATGTAAAGTTGTCATCGCCTGCAAAATTGGTGTTGCCAATGCCGCCAATGAGATATAAATCGGAGTTGTAAGCGCGTTTATTGAAAAATGACTCACCTGCGAAAAGATTGTAACCAATGGATATGTTGTAGTATGTGAAGTCCCTCTCATCATCGGTGAGAAGTTGCAGGCCGCCACTGAGTACTTCAAAGCTGGTTTCTGATGCGGTTGAGTTGGCAATCGAGAACTCGGTAAAGAAGTTCTCGGTGATGTGATAGGCGATTCGTGCACCAAAAACGGTGTTGACACCAAAGTCCTCAATACTGAGTGCGCCAGCGTACAGGCTTACTTCATAATCTTCAGTGTCGATTTTGGCTTGTTTAATTGTTCGCCTTTCCAGCTCAGGTTGAATAATCTGATCATTTTTTAGTTCAGCAGGCTTAGCCGCATAGGCACTATTGCTGGTAAATGCAATTAGCCCGAAGATAATAACGGCAAATGTACTGTTTAGAAAAAGGCTACGATTCCGGCTTTCCATTCTGCTACTTCCTCATTGTCATTGCGGCTGGTGAATACTTTATACTGGTTGTATTCCATCCGTAAGATAAAACGTTTTGTTAAATATATGTTCGCGCCCAGGCTGAAATTGGCTATTGGGTCCTGGCGGTCAATTGTTTGTACCAGTGTCCCGCTTGGGCTGGTATCGATGATCCCGGCACCCAGTGCAAAGAATGGTGATACGCGCCATTCCGGGAAAGGATGGGCAGTTAATCGGACATTGGCCATGAGACTGCTGGAAAAATTACCAATTGCCTGTGTGAACGAAACTTCAGATGATAGCGTAGGGGCGAGGTAATAGTTGCCCAGAATTGTCAGGCTGGCCGCACCTTCAAAATTACCGCTTAGTAAGCCTATCTCCCATTTTCGTTTTCGAAAATCTTCAATAGTATAATTACGAAAAGCTGTTTTTTTACCATCGAGTGTAAGGGTTTGACTGAGTTCACTGATATGAACCCACCCTTCCTTGTTTTTTTGTGTGCGTATTTTGAACCAGTCAGTTTTACGTTTTAGTATTTTTATTTTTTTGTCGCGTTCAATAATATGGGTGATGGGGTAACCCACTGCCGGGCCGGTATGCATTTCAAGGTAGGGGTCAGCAACAATGACTTCAAAGAAATCATCTTTGCCAAATGCCTGTTGCATAAGCATAAGCGGTGAAAGAAATAAAATGACAAAAATGGTACGCATAATTTTATTATTTGGTCTGCCTGATATATTGGTCAGGCTTATTGTTCTCGTCTTTGGCTAGTGGCTTGTTAACTCATGAATTGCATCCTGCAAACTCAGGCTAGCCTTGTCTGGCTTGTTCGGGAATGGCGAGCATGAGTGACTTATCTTTATTTATCAATAGTATAAATGGCTCAACAGTTAGTGGCTATAGTTTTTTGAAAATAGTCTGTTAATTATCCGGTTTCCTAATTGGTAGGTACATTGATATTTGTTGGATCATTGTAATATTGTGCCCCTGGATCCAGCCATTCATACAAGAGTTTTTTCTCATCATCAGACAGCATTAATTTGTGGTCAACTGTTTGGCAGGTCACGTCAGTGACAAAGCGATCAAAAAATACGCTTTGCCGCGCGCCATTAATCGACATTTGTGCAGGTATGTTGACGGGTTGAAGTGGCGCAGGCACCGTGATGGTCATGGTGGCTGTTGGGTCTAACGGGTCGGGTGGATTCAGTGGTACTTGTATGTCAACAGTTAACAGATTGCAGCTCGCATCTCTGGGTGGGGCCTGTACTGTTTGAGTCGTAAATAACTGGGTGTATGACAGAACAAAGTTACCATCAGCCGTATTGCTCAGGTCCAGTCGTTGATTTGCTTGCGTATGGCATGTAGTGCAGGTGCCATCTTCCACGGTGGTTAGCGGGAACACAAAGGGGACAGCCGGGGGAGTAGCCGGGTTTATGTATTGATCGCAACGGGGATCATTGATGATCAGTGTCGGGTCGCAGACAAGGGTATCGCTGCGAACAGCATCCCACACGGGTTGAATAATTTCAGGGTAGTTGATGATCGTGCGACACGTTGCATTCCAGTTATTGGTTGAGGCAGTGGCGTTGTAACAGGAATTGATGCCCACGGTTAAAGGGATGACCTCATCAGTTCGCAAATTACGGTATTCATAACCAAACGGGGCTTCAATGGCATTGGTCCATATATCGATAAAATTGATATCAAAGCTGGCTTTGCAGGAATTGTCAGTGCAATTGTCTCCATATCTTGCCTGTGCCATGGTCTCGCCAGTTGTCTGGCCATTAATCGTATCGGCAACAATGAGTGGCACGGTATTGCTGCCAGGGAAAAGATAACCATCTTGTGGAGCGCCAAAATTAACACCGACCTGTTCAGTTTCATGGCCGTGAATACCATCTGCGGGGTTAACCGTACTCGGGTTGGCAGCATGGCAACCATTACAGGTAACAGTCTCTCCTAAATTAACCTGTATCCATGATTGATGTCTTACGCTGATCCTGCGCCCGAGGTTATCCAGTACGCTGATAGCCAGTGGCACATTGGCAGGCACTTCGACCATGACAGACCCATCCGGCTCAATCGGCGCATAACCGATAATTTCTCGCATGCCTTGTTGGGTACTGCGTCCGAAAGCATCATTGTCGATGTTAAAGTCAGCACCATTGAGTTGGTCGGGTATACCGACTGCTTTGGTGATGCGTAAAAAACGTGCAGGTCGATTATCTGAGGTAAACAGGCCAGGATCTGCCAGATAGGCAATCCTGCGGTTATCAAGAGAGAAATTAAACAGACCGGCAAAACCATTGGCATCGGCTGCGGCCAGTGTGTTCAGATTGCTGCGAACAGCCGCGTCCATTGTCAGCCCGTTAAAAATACCATCAACGTCATAGACACTGCGAATATGTAAAATACCGGTGCCATTGTTGGCGAGGTCGAGATTTAATTCAGGATCAATGCCAGGTATTTTTGTGGCAATAACAGTGGGGCGTGTTCTTGTCTGGGCAACTACTATATCGGTATACAGTACATTTTCTTCAGGTTGAAAAACCGGGTTCTGTGTTTTGTTAGCCGGATCGAAAACGAATAATCCGTATAGTGGAGGCGCTTCCTGAAAGTTAACCGTATCGGCCAGTCGTGCAGCTGTGCATGAAAAGATGGTTGTGATATTTACATCAGTAGAAATCATGCGGCAAGGTGTCCAGCTTACCAGCATTCGATTTGAACCATCCCACAAAGGGTATGCTGCGCTATAACGTCCACCGGGTGATGCCGCATTTGTTGTGAGTACGCCGTTATCAATTAATGAAGACTGGCCATTAGTAATAGGCGTGAGCTGGTTAGGTAAAATTGGCCTCGTGTCATCAGCATAATTACTAACATCGATGGCTATTATGTCGCCACCACCTAGTGTGCCAGTATAAGGTCTTAATATTGAAAGTACGCGGCCATCTTCCATTTCGCGTGGTTGCATAAATTGTACAGTTGAACCAGCAGTACCGGAGTTATGACTTTGACGGCCATAAACCAGTTTCATTTCAGTGCCATCGGGGTTTGCTTTATACAGGTGCATGGCATTTCTTGCGCCGGCATTATCCCATCGTGTGAATAAAATTTTACCGGATGATAAGACGGTAGGGTCCAGGTCATGACTCTGGTTGAAGGAAATCTGGCTGATATCAGATGAGTCGGTTACCTGGCATGTATCGAAACTGGTGCAATCGACATTCAGGACATGTAATACAAGTGCCAGTTCATTTCTGTTTTCATCCAGTGATGTATAGGCAGTTTTATTATTATTATTTACCGGGCCTTCATCAGTGAGAATAACCTTGGATGCCTTTTGGCGAGTGGACGTGAAAATAATTTTCCCATTAGGTAAAAAATGAGGGGCAAGGTCTTCGCCTTGTTCTGCAGTGATGTTGTCAGAAATAATACGTTTTAATTGAGAGCTGGCTATATCGTATATCCAGATGTTCCATGTAGGTATTTGCAGGTCTGTCGCCCTGTCCGGTTCACGCATGCTGAATATGAGCATGGTTCCATCGAAAGAAGTTTCAACATCTTTAACATCACCCATACCTTCAGTTTGTACAGAAGTAATATTTCGAGGTATGGCAGAAGAGGTTGCGCGGTCACGAATCCATAAGTCAGCGCCTGCGTTTATAGTCAGGGCCTCACGTGCATCTGCTTGCACAGGCATGTTGTTATTATCCAGCGGGACAGGGCGTTTTACATAAGCAATGGGCAGTTCAACAACAACCGGGTCGGGAGCCTGTCCATCACCTGCTCCGCCGCACCCGGTGAAGATAGCGATGATCAAGCCATACAGCAAAAGTTTTACAGGTCGTAAATGTATAGGCAATTTTTTAACTAACCGCGCTTTCATCAGAAGAAGCCTCTATATATAAATTCCCAAATTGTTAAGTATAGACTGTCATTTGTTATAAATTATTTTAATAACATTACTTGATTATGAGAAGAATCAAGTAATTAAGCCAGAAAATAATCAGTTTTTTTCTTGTTTGTACTTATATATTAAAGGTAATCAGCATAAGAGCCAGTGTTATTTACGTAGAATGTGAACTTGGTCATAAGTTTTTTTTTTGTTTTCAACGATAATCTTATTCAAGGTTAGACATAATTTTTTTTGGAAAGGTAATTAATGAATATCCTCGTTGGCCGAATATAATAAATATAATGGCAGCAAAAAAGAATACTTAAGGACACTTGTAATGAATACTAAAAAAATAAGTCGCAAAAAGAAACCCTTCAGGACAATAAGCTTGTTGATGGTTGCGCTTGGTTTTATGTCAGTGCTACCGTTTACGTCACAAGCTGTTCCGCCTGCTCCGGGAGCAAGGGAAACTGCCAAGCGTATCCATGATCGTTTAGCGGGTGTGCCACCAACGGCAGCTGTTCTTGATACAATGGAGTCCTGTTTAAGTGCAGACACGACCGCATGTGATGCAGTTGCAGGTTCACTGACGAGCAGTTCCAACGGTGAAATCAAGGCCGCTTATATTGCAATGGAAAACAATGCCTTTTATAACGTCACACTGAAAAATTTCGCAGCACCCTGGACAAATGAAGCGCAGTCACCTTTTGTACCTCTGAATGATTATACCTCAACCGTTATCGGAATGATTCGTGATGATATGGATTTCAGGGCCGTGCTTTCAGCAGATGTAATGTATGTTGGTGGCACAACAACCCCGGCTTATTCGAATAGTAATAATTTGCATTACACCGCAATGGAAAATAGTGGTGTTAATTTAAAAACCGAGTTGACACAGGTTGCACAAACATCTTTACCAGGACGAGCAGGTGTTCCTGCCGCCGGGGTAATGACAACACGCGCTGCAGCCAGAGCATTTTTTGTAGACGGAACAAATCGGACAATGTACCGGTTTACATTTATTAATCATTTATGTGCCGACATGGAACAAATGAAAGATATAACACGTCCTTCAGATCGTATTCGACAGGATGTATCACGCAGCCCTGGTGGTGACAGCCGTATCTTTAATAACTCATGTATTGGGTGTCATACCGGTATGGACCCATTAACCCAGGCATACGCACGTTATGAATGGGCATATCCTGCGGGCGGTGATCCGGATGTAGGTCAGTTAGCTTATGACCCGGTCAATGTACAACCAAAATACCTTATTAATGCCAGTAATTTTGAATTTGGTTACATCACACCTGATGATTCATGGACTAATTATTGGAGAAACGGGCCCAATGCAGTGATGGGCTGGTTCGGTGCCCAGTCCAGCGGACAAGGTGCCAGTTCCATGGGTGCAGAGCTTGCCAATTCAGAAGCTTTCACGAGTTGCCAGGTCAGAAAGGTTTTCAAAGCAGTCTGTTTACGTGACCCGATGGATAGCAGGGCCGATCGAACCAAAATTAATCAAATGGTTACTTCGATTGGTACAAGCGCGGTGAACATGAAATCAATTTTTGCGGAATCCGCATCGTATTGTAAAGACGGAACTGCATACCAGTAAGCATTGCAGAAAAGGTAACAGTAACTTTTTAAAAAAGTGATACAGAAGCCAATAAGGCTTGTGGAGAATTAGGATGATAAAAATGCGATTAGCTAACAACAAACAGTCCTTAAAAACAGGGAGACCAATTCTGCTATGGTTAGGCTTTAGTCTGATCAGTGCTGTGCTGATGTCGGGTTGTGGCGGCGGTGCGAGTACGTCGAGTAATTCAAATAATCAACAACAACAGATTGTAACTTACACAGGGCCAGCCGCAGCTGATGCTGATACGCGTCAGTTCCAGACTGCTATGTGGGAAAACATACGTTCTGCTACCCGTTGTGGTGGTTGTCATGATCCAGCGTCATCTACACCACAAGCTCCTTATTTTGCGCGCAATGATGATGTTAATATGGCCTATGCTGCCTTGATGGATAGCTCCGCAAGCAGTTTGTTAACTGTTGGCAGTGGTAGTACTCCTTCAGGCGTAGCCTATATTGATCGTGTACAAACAGAACAGTCTTATCTGGTGATAAAGGCAGTTACGCATAATTGCTGGTTAGGTGCATCTGAAGGCAGTGTTTGTTCAGACACCATAAATGCCTATGTTGATAATTGGGTAGGTGCAGCAGGTGGCGGCTCTACCAAAACAATACAGTTAACAGCCCCTGCTACATTGGCTGATCCGGGCGCGAGTAAAAACTATCCGGCAGATGATGCGATAGGTGTTGTAAATTTTTCTACTTTGCCAACAGCAGGTACCAGTCTGTTTACTTTATTAAGTACAAATTGTTCCGGCTGCCATGTTAGTTCTTCCAGAACACCCCAGGCACCATTTTTTGCAGATAGTGATGCGAATGTTGCCTACAGTGAATTAAAAGCTGCGAAAAAGATTGACCTGGATACACCGGCCAATTCGCGAATTATTGTTCGTCTGAGAGAAGAATCACATAACTGCTGGACACCTAATAATTGTGCAGGTGATGCACAGCAACTTGAAGATGCGGTTACTGCCTTTGCAGGAAACCTTATAGCCATACCAGTAGCGGCTGATCTTATTTTCAGTAAGGCATTGAAATTATCCGATGCCATTGTTGCATCAGGTGGTAATCGTTATGAAAATAATGCCATTGCCCTGTATGAATTTAAACGTGGTACAGGAACAATTGCCTATGATACCAGTGGTGTTACACCCGAATTAAATTTGTCATTAAGCGGTAATCCAGGTGATGTTACATGGGTTCGCGGTTATGGTGTTCAGTTCAAGGGTGCAGGCAAGGCGCAGGGCAGTGTTGTAAACAGCCGTAAACTTTATAACTCGATCAAGGATGTTGGTGAATACTCTATCGAAGCATGGGTTGTGCCTTCTAATGTAACCCAGGAAGGGCCGGCTCATATTCTTAGTTACATGGGTACTGGCGAGAACAGAAACTTTACGCTTGGCCAGACATTGTATGAATACGACATGCTTAATCGTAGTAATACGACTGGAGGTAATGGTCAGCCCATGTCATCAACCAGTAATGAAACATTGCAGGCTACATTGCAGCATGTTGTTGTAACGGTTGATCCTGTTAATGGTAAACAAATCTATGTTAATGGTAACCGCGTTGTGCAGGATACGGCAGGTGCGGGTACATTGGCTAACTGGGATAGTGATTTCGCCTTTGTTCTGGGTAATGACCAGGGCAGATCAAAATCATGGGCTGGTAAGTTACGTCTGGTTGCCATTCATAACCGGGCGCTGACTCAGACCCAGATCACCCAGAATTTTGATGTAGGTGTAGGCGCAAAATTCCTTATGTTATTCAGCGTAAAAGATTATACCTGCCCCGGTAATACTGATATTACACAATGTGGTGACTATGTCATGTTCGAGGTCAGTGAATTCGATAATTATGGTTACCTGTTCAGCAAGCCAATGTTTGTCAGGATTACGAACGATGCACTGGCTGCCGATATCAGAATCAGCGGCATGCGTGTTGGAATAAACGGTCAGGAATCCATTGTAGGGCAGTCATATCGAAATATAGATATAACTGTTTCATCATCAGATGATATCAAGGCAGGTGTTCCGTTATCTACATTGGGCACAGTTATTCCAAGCCAGAAAGGTTCTGATGGAGACGAGTTCTTCCTTACCTTTGAGCGTTTGGTTACGTTATCGACGTATGATTACACTGAAGCCGGCGCATCAGGTGTACTGGTTGATGCAAACGAAAATGGATTGGTGGACAGGCCTGCAGTATCAGATATGGGCATGCGCACCTTTGATGAAATTAATGCAAGCATGGCTTCCATGACAACAGTTGATCCTTATGCAGGTACAGCTCCAAATCGCATTATTGATCAATATAATGTAATCATGCAGCAGCTACCGGCTGTAGAAGCGATGAATGGCTTCCTCTCGGCACATCAAATGGGTGTTGCACAGATAGCAATTGCTTATTGTGATGCATTGGTGGAAGACCCCGCAAAAAGAACCGTTTATTTTAATGACGGTACGGGTAGCTTTGATTTCACCGCCAATGTTGATACTGCATTTAATACAGCTGCGGGTGACTCTGTCGAGAAAAACCGGATTGTAAATAAATTATTTGAGAACATGATTGGTATACAAGGTAGTGGCACAGCATTGAATAGCGCACCAGCACTGGCGCAGTTCAAGGCTGAAACAATAGGCCCTGCTACCACTAATACCAATAACCTGTTTGATCGTTTATATAATGGTTGTGCCACTAATTTACGATCCAACGGAAGTCCTCGAAGCCCTGCTTGTGTGCAAGATGCATCACGCACACGCGCGACGGTCAAGGCGATGTGCGCATCAGCCCTGGGCAGTGCGGCAATGTTGGTTCAATAAGTAACCTGGTGAATAGAGAGTAAGGGAAAAAATTATGACTAAAAAAAATGAAACTCTGCATCCAGATGCTCCGTTATTATATCCGGATCATCCGCTACCAGTTACACGGCGTGATTTTCTGAGACAAGGTCTTATTTCTGGCATGGGCATGACTTTGGGCGGTTCGGTACTTAATTTATTTGCTAACCCGAAAATGGCTCATGCGGCTTTATCGTCTGACCTGACGACCCTGGCAGCCAGTTTAAGTAATAATTGCGCGTTGGGAGGTGCAGGGGCTAATCCTATTCCGGTTATTTGTTTTGATCTGGCAGGTGGTGCAAATATTGCCGGTTCAAATGTTCTGGTTGGCACCAACACTCAAACCGATTTACTGACAACGGCCGGGTATAGCAAACTGGGTTTACCTGGTGACATGATACCGGGAGGCGTAGAACCCGCAGGTTTTTCTATCACAGGTACCAGTAATGGTGATTTTACAGACTCAACGCTTGG
>JAADHQ010000017.1 GCA_013151795.1 Gammaproteobacteria bacterium
ATGCAACTGAATTGTACATGTTGGGCTTCGTACCTCAGCCCAACCTACGTGTGTTTTTTGTACTTGTTTACTGCAATTCCAATGATCAATGGAATGCCTGTTATACCACCCAGTATTAACAGGGTAATAAACATATTGGGCAAATCACTATTGACCAGTTCGTTGCCGAAGTGCGCCAGCAGAAAACTCGCAGGGATAATGCCAATGAATGTCGCCAGTGCAAAACGAACATAACTCAATGAGGTCAGCCCGGCGGCGTAACTGACAATATCAAAAGAAATAAATGGAATTAATCTGGACAGGCAAACAATAAGCATGAGTTTATTGCTGGACTGTAACCATTTTATTTTGACCGTATCACCAAAGCGTTTTTTCATGGCCTCATAACCAAGCAACCTCGCCATGGTAAAGGCAACAATAGCGCCTAACTCTGCGCCTATAAGAATATATATTGTCCCCCATGTATGCCCATAGAGGGCGCCGGCAGCCAATGCGATGGGGGCACTGGGCAAGGGGCTCATGACAATGGCACCAGCCATAAAGGTAATGATAACGAATGGACCCCATTGACCATATTCATAAATCAGGCTTTGTAATAAATCCTGATTAATCAGTGCATAGAGTGAACCTGATTGTTCCAGGTAGAGATAAAGAGAAGCAAATATAATGATTAGCAGAAACCCCGCTATGGCTTTAATCAAGGGTTTGTACTCATAGCCTTGGTATATTTGGCAGGGTTGTCATCGAATCGTTTCAGGCATGTGTTTGAGCAGAAAGAAAATGTTGTATTGTTATAATCGATTTTGATTTTGGCTGTCCACTCATCAATATGCATTCCACAAACCGGGTCTTTTACCCATTTATGATTTTCTTCTTTTCGATCTGTCAATTTACCATCTTCGAGCCACAATATACGATCAGCAATATCTTCTACCCTTGGGTCATGTGTCACGATGATAACCGAGTATCCATGTTCACGAGCAAGTGTTTGTAAAATCATCATCACTTCCTGCCCTGTTTGTGTATCAAGGTTACCTGTAGGTTCATCTGCCAGAATTAATTTTGGTTCATTAATCAGAGCGCGTGCAATGGCGACACGTTGTTTTTCACCACCGGAGAGTGTTTGCGGTAAGGCAGTCCGGCGATTTTCAAGGCCGAGCTGTTTGATTAGTTTTGATGCTCTGCGTTTTGCCTGATGCTTATCACCCGGGTGTAATTGTGCAGGAAACAAGATGTTTTCTTCCACTGTTAAGGCATCAAGCAAATTAAACGTCTGGAAGATAAATCCTATCTTTAATGCCCTGATTTCAGGAAGAGCCGATTCTTTTAGTGCGGTGATATTAGTGCCGGAGATTTCGATTGTGCCCTGGCTTGGTCGCAGAAGTCCACCGAGCATGGATAATAAAGTTGTTTTACCCGAGCCAGATGGGCCCATAATTAAAACGATTTCAGCTGGCATAATATCCAGCGTAACATTGTCAACAGCCATTACGACGGTGTGGCCACTGCCAAAGCTCCGGGTTAGATTTTTTGCGCTGACGACAGGGCCAGTCATTTTGTTATCTCCTTTACACATGAAAAGCTGTAGCCGGATCCAGACGGGAAACAAGCCATGCCGGGATCAGCGCTCCGAGTATTGAAACAATTAACGCTATTATACCTAGTTGAAGGATGGCGTTCATTGAAATGGATAAGGTTAGCTGTGGTAGTAACAGAGGAATATAAGGTATCACAAAAAAGGAAAATAATACGGTAATAATAAAACCGATCAATACCAGAATTGCTGACTGAATCATCACGCTGATTAATATATTAACGCTGCCCATACCCAGTGCTTTTATAATAGCGAGTTCTCTTCGTCGTCTGATAACCAATGAATAAGATGTAAAACCGACAATCAATGCAGCAAGTGCAGAACTGATTACTGTCATCATTATTATTATCTCAACGCCCATTTGCTTTGCCATTGACAAGTCATTTTTGATGAATTCTTCATGGGTCAGTGCATTTACTTTTTCCACGTTATTTCGTATACGTTCAGCTAACCGTTTCGGGTCAACCCCCTCCTCTGCATCGACAAGCAGATAGCTGTAAGTACCAGCAGATGATAATATATCTTCAAGATCTGAAAATGGAACGAACAAAACAGAATTCGCGGAAGAATAGGTTTCGGCAGAAAGTCCTACGATCGTAAATGACTTATCTGTAATGCGAAGTTTATCACCTATGCTGACATTGGTTATTCTTGAAAGGACATCAGGAATAACTGTTTCCAGCGAATTTTTAATGTGTCTTCCTGCAGTTAATTTCCATGGCCCCGCACGTTTTTCATTGGGGGTAAGGCCGACAATAAAGGCAAACATTTCATGTCCACCTGTTTTGACAACACTGTTCATATACAGGATAGGTGTGACTTTCCTGACCCCTGGTATTTCAGCTATTTTATCTGCTTTCCAGTCCCAGACATATGACATTGCCATATGCATATTGCCAACACCACTTTGCATAACCCATACATCCGGTTTCATATGGTTTGGATAGGATACAACCTGTATTGATTCTCCTCGCCATACGGCATCAAAAAAAATGACCAGAATAAAAGTACAAGCAATACCCAGAGCGCTGCCTATCAGCGTACCCCGCTGGTTGAATAGAGATTTCCATGTCCACCTGAACATTGTTCAAGCTCCCTGAAATGCTAACATGGGATCAGTTTTTCGAATTGCATGTACAGGTATTAACGCGCCAATAAAGGCAAAGATAAAAAAGGCGAGTAATGTCTGTGAAAACATACCGGGTTCAAACAGTTGAATTATATATACAGGCGACATTGTTTCAATGAATATTGAAATACTCATCGCGATTAAAATACCAATAGGTATCGCTGTGACAAGTAATAAAAATGACTGGATTATAACGCATGTAAACAGGCGGCCAAACGAAAACCCGAGTGATTTCAAGACTGCAAAACTTTTTATCCGGGCACGAATATCGGCGTACATGATCAGGCTTACTACCAGCATTCCTATAACATAACCAATTGTGACCAACAGCCCCATAATCGGTTTAAAAAATACTTTACCCATATTAACGTCATTTTTTACGAGTTGTTCAGGTTTGATTACATCTATTGATGGCACAGCTTGTTCAATTTTTTTGGCCACGATAGTTTTATCCGCAGCGGGATCAAGTTCTACCAGCATGAAGCTTAATAAAGGAAATGTACTCAAGTCCGGCGCGATTTCAGATTCTATAAACAGGTCAATCATTCCATCGTAATTAATAAATGCAAACGGCATCATAAATGCGGCTTCTTTTGTAAAGCCAACAACCTTGAACTCAAAATCTGTTACGTTAAAACTGTCTCCAAGTTTAATGTTATATTTTTTGGCAAGGGAAATATCAATTACAATATCCCGGCCATTCTTTATTTCATGTCCTTTTATTATAGAAGATGGCCCTCCACGGGTATCATAAACCAGCACATAGACGGGTGTTCGAACGTTGTTTTTGTTGTAAATAATGGGAATTGCAGTGATAGGGTGAGCGTCTATAACTCCCTTGACTGCCTTGATATCCGCACGTGCTAACTGTGGAATTGATGAGCGTACTGCTATGAAGTTACTCACCCCTGCTTGCGTGATAATAAGATCAGCATTTCGATTTAATATATTTTGTTTTAACTGGTAATACTGACCCTGTTCAAAACCACCCAGTATAAGTATTACAGCAATCACAGAACCAACCGCGATCGACGTTAGTATCGTTCGCAGCGGATCAAGCAGAGCTTGTCGCCAGGCCAGCAGGAACATATTGTATTTCACTCCTTTGAACTTGCTGTTTCTCTTGTTTCAGTTTTATGGCAATGGCAGCCCTGGTATTTTTGTGAGTCAGGGCCTTAAAAATACAGCCTGTATACGTAAAAATAAATGAATAACGCTGATTAATATTAATTTGAATACATTCATCATGTCTCTCTACGTATACAAGCCTGCCAGGTTTACGTTAATATTCTGGCATTAGTGATCATTACCAACATTGTCAGAATGCTTGTTCAGATTAGCAGGTGGATGTGGAGCTGGCGCGGCATTATGATCTTGTAAATTAGTTTGTCCCATTGCAGGTTTAGCTTCATTATTTTGAGTGTCGGCATGCCCTGCACCTGCTTCACCACTTACATCGCTGTGGCCGGGGCTTAGTGAGCTATCCAGTATGCGATAATCTGCGGGGCTTATTTCGGGCAAAACCTTTAATAAAGCAACGATAGCCCATATTTCATCATCTTTATGTGTTGGTCCCCAGGCAGGCATGCCAGTCATTCGAATCCCGTTTTTTATAACCCAGAATAATTCGGCATCAGACATTTCATGCTCTCTTTTACTGGTCAGATTAGGAGGAGGAGGATTTAGTCCGACAGCAACGGGTGATGGGTCCTGGCCTGGTGATAAATGACAGGTAACACACATTTCACGATAGCTTCTAAAACCGTCTTCAATTTGTTTTTTACTTCCAGTGATCATGCCTTTGGTATCTATAGAACTGGCACGGCTTTTAATAGAGTTTTCGCGTGTTTCCTCCATGATCCATTCCAGAAAAGCAGGTTCTTTCCAACCAGCAGACACATTAAATGCACCAGAAAAAACAAAGATAATGATGGCAATTATTGTGAATACGATTAAAAAGGATATTGTTAAGGTAATGGATTTCATGTATTGCTCCTGATTATTTTAATATCGTTTATTTTCGCCATGTGAAATGCTCGTATACACCTGCCCAATACATGCCAAATGTTATGGCGAACAATAATTCTTCTATTGGCATGAAGCTTATATTAATACCGGATAATGCTTCCAGGTTCCATACGCGATCTATGTAATCGGGTGCAGTAAGATCAAGACCAAGCAAGAAAATTATATAGTAACCAAGAAATAATACACCCCCAATCCATGTTTTTCGGGTTAAATCAGGCCTACACAGGGAATTGGCTATTGCGCCTGCAAACATGGCGATAATAGCGGGGTAGATCGGGTTCCATGGAAGGAAATAGAGTAAAATAAATACTACAACGGGGGTAGATAATGCCTTGTAATGATGGCGGTGTAACGGGAGGTGACGCTCCTGTGCTGAAACCGGAGCCGGAACTTGTCGCGTAATTAAATTATATAAAACTGAGCCGATGCCTCCAATTCCGAAACAAAAAATCAGGCTTTCGATATCGAAGCCCGTATCGATTGCCAGATTGAACAAACTTGGTGGTGACCAGTATTCCGGTACGAATAGAGGTTCTGAAAGGCCAAAAGGCATTGTAAAAATGCTGGACCACAACATGTTGCGTCGGTAAACAGGGAAGATTATATAGATAATAACCCAGGGAATAAGAAAAGCACTAGACCAAATAAGCCAGATATATTGGTCATTCATATATTATATGCCTGTGATATTGTTCTTTCATGCTTAGGGGCTCTAATTAATCATGAGTGAAGTTGACAGTTATTGACGCAAGATGCAAATTCAATAATTAACTGCCGTTTCCATGATCGCTGTCTTTACCATGGCAGCCGTGCGATTCATTGCCCTGCTCCAGATTATCCAGTTCGTTATCTTCAATAAAATGGGTGAATGCCCTTTTTAATCGGGTAGACCATGTTTTACTGAGCATACCACCATTTTTCTCAAGAATAATTTCGATTTGCTGTTCTGTTACTTCAAGCAGATCATAGGATATAAAGATGTTATTGTCTTCGATACTGACTGATTTTATTCCCATCATCGTATTTAGTATTTCCATGATTTGTTGCTGAATATGTTCCGGGGCAGTTTCTTCCAGTTTTAGCCTGCGTTTTCGAATTACAGACTGTCCCTGCTGCTTGGGTGATGGCTTCCCTGGTCGTCCTATATACAGATGTGGGTTCATTTTGAATCGATCATGACATTGTTGAGAGCAAAATGAATAAGATACTTCCTGGTATTCCAGTTCAAAGCTGCCTTGATCTACCTTCATGAGGCATACCGGGTCTTTGGCATTGTTAAAATCATTTTTTTTCATATCAATTCAAATTATAAATAATGTCGTTTTACGCTCACTATTGACAGGTGTCTTTTTGAGCTTGTATATCTCTAGATGCCAATGGACGGTCTTTCATACCTAATGATTCAGGGTCATGTGTAATCGATTCCTGATAAGGCTCCAGATATTTAATGGTTTGTTTTAGTGCTGCCTGTAATACCTGAAAACCGCTATTGGTTAGTGGCCACCTTAGTTCAGGTAAATCAGGGTTTATAATGATAACGATTGAATCACACCCGCATGGGCAATTTTTAAAAGATATGTGCTTGTCAGAATAGTACCAGGGACTTTGTCGAAATATGTAGCGATTAAGAATCTCAAGAAGTGTCCAGGGTTGCCTTATCGCATTTTGCAGACCGGTTTCGTCTTCATAAGACTGTGCAACATGATGGATAATAAGAATGTCCAGATTATATTTACAACAAATTGCATCTGTAGGTGCCAGGTCAACCAATGCCCCATCACAATAGTACTGTCCGTCAATTTTTACAGGTTGGTATATCATCGGAATAGCTGCACTTGCCACCATGGTGGGTGCAAGCTCACCGCTATTGAATAGTTTTTTCTTTCCTGTTCCAATGTTGATTGCTAATGCACTAAACGGGATTTCACATTCTTCGTATGTTTTAACCTTGAGTTGACTGGTGCAAAAGTCTTTGGCTGCATCCATTGACGACAAGCCCGTATAACCTTTCCATTTCTTTAATATTAATGAAGAAATAAGTCGAAACCATGATGGCTGCCAGAATTGCCCTGGCTTGAGAGTGGTAAGCGCTGCTGCCCACGACTGCATATTTTTACCACTTGCCAGAATTCCTCCAACGACTGCACCGGCACTGCACCCTGTTACTGCATTAATATGGATATTCATTTGCTGTAGTGCTTGTACAAATCCGGTGTGCGCGTACACACCTCTGGCACCACCCGAACTGAGGACGATACCAATCTTTGTTTTTTGTTCATCCAGTACTTTGTTATCGCTGTTACTCATCTTCTTTATTCGTCTTCACCTTTGGTACTGCGTGATATAAAGAAATTATAAAGTGGTGTCCAGATTAATGCGACATACCAACCATAGGCGTAACTTTCTATTATGCCCAGTAAAAAACTTTTCCAACTTATCCATTCAAATCCGGGTAAGAAATTTTGCCAGCTTTGATACATGGCCTGTTCAGGAAAAATAAAATCAAATCCGACACATAACACGAAGCTGATAGAAAACAGCAAACTCGTGGCATGTCCAATTGCTGTGAGTGATAGACGTCTGTTCATTTTTCATCTCCTTTTTCATTTGAAAGATTAATATATTTGACAGGGTTCTCTTCAAATTTATCCAGACATTCTCGTGAACAAAATCGATATAGATCGCCATCCTGCATTTTTCCATAACCTTGTTCAATATTGACTTCCTTGCCGCATACGGGGTCAATATGTTTTGTTACAGCTTTTTTATCGTTATGCCCGTGCACCATGTGTGAGCCACACCCGAATCGCATCATCAGGTAAAATAACCCTGCAAATATCAATAATGAGAGTAAGCCGTCCATAATCCACTCCGGATAGTTTGTATATAATTTATATTAATGATTACCATGCTTGCACCATACGCATTCACAATCAATATGATTGCAGCTTTTATCCTTTCGTGTGCTTTTAATAATCAGCCGAGCTAAAGGAGATATAAGTTGCCTGAAAGGTGATTTAATATATAAATTTTGTAAATACTTGCGTGTTTCCGCATGCTGCGATTGTTTCCTTAAAAACCATCGAAAACCATAATTACCTAACTGATTAAACAATAATCGGTTAACAATGGATGTTTTGATTTGTTTACCTATTGCTTCTGACCAGAGTTCGTCGTAGTTACTGTCTTCTTGCAGACTTTTTGCAGCCAGCATTCCAGAAGTAATAGCTTGTCGCATACCAAAACCCCACAAGGTATCCTGGAAACCAGCTTGTTCGCCAGCTATTGGTCGATTACCTCCGTAGGCTCGTGTAGGCAAATGGAAATTACCTACGCCACCATGAGCGACAGGGTTGATCATTTTAAGATTGACGAGTCTTTCAAATGCTTCAACAGTTCGTTTTACATAAAGTTGTTCTTTTTTAAAGCCGGAAAACATGCATGTCTTTACTGTTCCTTGTCCGTTCCATATTAATAAATAGGCGTAGCCCTTTGGTGCAAGGTTATTATCACATATGACCCAGCAACCATCCTCCATATTTGTTTTGAAGTGATAACCCACTGCAATGGCATCAGCTGATTTAGGACCGGTGGCGAGAATACCCTTACCTTTGAAATTTTTTATACGACTGTTGAATCGAACATCAACACCAAGGCTTATTGCCTGTTCCAGTAATGCGTTATCCAGTGAGCCGGAGTTTGGCCCGCGTTCAACAAGATAAAACAAGGGTTTTTTGTCTTTAATGACGTAGGCATTATCCCATGCATCAAAAGCGGTGACATTTCGACATGGCTTATAGTTAAACAGAGTGTCTATTCCTGATTCGCTTAGTTTCAGGAGCACGTCATCATCTGTTGTCCAGTTTTCAAGGCCTTGAAAGTCTTGTTTAAAGCGGTGGCCTACTTCCTTTTTTGCTTCATGAACAATGACTTTTTTACCTGATTTTGCCAAGGTAATAGCTGCAGATAATCCTGCCGGACCTGCACCTATGACCATAATAGTATCGTCTTCCTTGTAATCAGATTCTGTCATTGTTATTGCCTTTATTATCTCGTTTCCATACATTTGCATAAGCAGCTTGATGCTGAAATTCAACTTTTATGGGTTTTTTAAGTGAATCATGAATAATATTTAGCTGTATTAAATAAGGACCAAGCGCTTTCATGGAAAAATAATTACCGTAAACCATGGTCTCGCCAAATTCCATCAGCTCCAGTTCTTTATACCCGGTTTTTTCGGGAATGGTGAAAATCTGGGCAGTTACATTAGCATTATTGATTCGCTTTCCTGTTTTATCATTGAAAATCGCCACCGTTAGATGAAATCGAACCAGGCCGGTCGGGATGCCTCCATGCATCATTTTTTTATTGCTATGCCCTTTTAGAATTTCCGCAGGCATGATGCCAATATAAATGGCCAGACCGTTTACTACTTTAAACTGGTTTGTCCCGGATGGAAGATTGGTTTGACTGAATACGGTTGATGAAACCAGGAGCCCTGTAACCAGTAAACATAAAGCTATCGCATACCTTCCTGTTATCTCAGTACTGTGTCTCATCTGTTTTCTCCTTAACAGGGTTACTCAACAATCGCCATTTGATGAGCCTCCCCTGCGGGTAATTTTATTATTCCGGTTAACTTCATGGTTTTCTGATCAACAACCCAGATAAGTGGTTTTTTACTGCTTGAAACATAGACCTTGTTAGTACCAGGGATAGTATTGAGATGATAGGGAGAGGGTGATAATTCAAGTTCTCGTTTCACCCCGGTTTTGGTGTCTATAGCGACAAGCAGATTAGCTTTCTTGCTACTTACAAAAATCGTTTTTCCATCGTTACCCATGTCCAGTCCGTGTGAGGCTTTACCAATTTTATATTCCTTTATAACCTTGCCTGTTTTAACATCAACAACTGAAACCTTACCTGCGCGTGGATTGGTGGCAAAGATCCTTGATTCATCTGCAGAAAATACCATGTGCTCCGGAGCAGGCCCCGAATCCAGTTTACGTATAACCTTCCAGGTCTTCAGGTCAATTACACTAATAGAATTATTTCCGCTATTGGATACAAAGGCATATTTGTTGTCTTTTGTAATAAGTGTAAAATTAGGAACCGGACCTGTGGGGATTATTTTTATCACCTTGTTGGATTCAAGATCAACGACACTGACACTTCCTTTCAGGCCATGGGTAGAAATAACGTAACGCCCGTCTCCTGTTATTGCCTGATGGTGTGTCCAGCCACTCACCGGTATAGTCGACATAACATGGCCATGAACCGGGTGTATGAAAAAGAGTTTGCTATTGGGAGTATCTTTTGGCTGACCTTTTTTAAGGGGTGTTTCTTTTAAGCTGCCCGCTATCAGATATTCACCATCGGGGGTTGCTACCAGCCCATGGGCATCTTCAACACCGCTGTAACTGGCTTTTATTTTATCGGTTGCAGCATCAACTGCAATAACCTGATTGCCTGCACCCAGGGGTATGTAGACAGTTGGGGCTGCCTGTGTATAGGTAAATATTCCACTTAGCATAGTGAAAATCACAGGTAAAATAATATTTTTGTTCATGTCCATTCCTCCGTAAAAACTTTTTACACCCGTAATGATCTTTTATTAATAATATTAATTCAGGTCATCTAACACGGTTCACTCGTACATTCCTGTTTGGTGCGTATATGGTAGACTGTTTCAACAGGGATAATTGCAACAATGCCATCCCCTTCTACACCTGTGTGAGCTGCTTCCATAATTGCTTCAGCAAGTTCTTTTGCACGTGCCACACTACTAAAAACTTCTACCTTCACGTGCGTTACCATATGGTCAGTGGTATAGAAATTTTTATATTCACCGTAACCTTTCAGTATTGATACACTGATCCCTGGTACATTGAGATCTTCCAGTTTCTTTTCTACCTTCTCAAGTACATCGGGTTGAATAATGGCAGTAATTTTTCGAAATTTCATAATGATCTCCCGGTTAGACTTATCGTTTTCTCACTATTCAAGTTCTTTACGTTTACGTTCAAATTCCTCCTCATTGATTTCGCCACGAGCAAATCGTTTTTTGAGGATTTCCAGCGGGCTGTCACTACCTGAATCGCTATTGCTACCCATGAAGCTTTTAAAAATCATGAAAATTGCGATAATGACCAGTATCCAGAAGATCCACATAAAACCGCCTCCGAAAAACATGCTTCCTGTGTTACCACCCATCATAATATCTCCTTACAACGTTTTATAATTTAACATTGCGCAATCGTAGTGCATTGGTTATGACTGAAACTGAACTGAAACTCATCGCGGCTGCAGCAATAATAGGCGATAACAGGATACCGAATACAGGGTATAAAATACCTGCGGCCACGGGTACTCCTGCTGCATTATAAATAAATGCAAAAAACAGATTCTGTTTAATATTTCTCATGGTAGCTTTGCTGAGTCTTCGTGCCCTGACTATTCCTCTCAGGTCACCCTTGACCAATGTGACACCAGCACTTTCCATTGCCACGTCAGTTCCTGTGCCCATGGCAATACCTACGTGAGCTTGTGCCAGAGCAGGAGCATCATTAATACCATCACCAGCCATAGCAACAATGCGTCCCTCGCTCTGGAGTTGTTTAATAACGGCTGCTTTTTGATCAGGTAGTACTTCCGCCTGTACCTGGTCAATATCGAGTTGTGATGCAACGGCCTCTGCAGTTTTCTGGCTATCACCGGTTAACATTACGATAGTGAGCCCTTCTGCATGCAAGTCTTTTATGGCGTCGGGTGTTGAGGCCTTGATAGGATCAGCTACACCAACAAGCCCGGCAGCTTTGCCATCAATAGCCAGAAACATTACAGTTTGGCCTTGTGTACGCTGTTCGTCCTTGTTGTGGCAATGTGCCTGCATCAATATCCAGACTTTCAAGTAATTTAATATTGCCGAGCGCAACGCGCCGACCGTTAACTTCACCTGTTACACCCTTCCCTGTTATGGATTCAAAATTACTGGTTGAGACAAGTGTTAGTCCCTTGTCTTCTGCGCCGTTAACGATGGCATCAGCTAATGGATGTTCGCTTGCTCTTTCCAGGCTGGCTGCCAGTAACAGGGCTTCTTCTTCATCGACTCCATTGACAGTAGTCACAGCAACCAATTTTGGTTTACCTTCAGTAAGTGTGCCTGTTTTATCAACCACCACGGTGTCAACTTTACGCAGAACTTCGAGAGCTTCGGCATTCTTTATTAAAACACCCATGACGGCACCCTTGCCTGTCCCCACCATTATTGATACCGGTGTAGCAAGGCCTAAAGCACAAGGGCATGCAATAATCAGTACCGCGACGGCATTAATAACGGCATATGCCAATGCAGGTTCAGGGCCCCAATTACTCCATACTATAAATGTAATAATGGCAATCAGAACAACGGCAGGAACAAAATAGCCAGCAACAGTATCTGCCAGTTTTTGTATAGGTGCGCGAGTACGTTGAGCTTCAGCTACCATTTGCACAATTTGTGACAATAACGTATCTGATCCAATTTTTTCAGCCTTCATAATAAGGCTACCAGTTGCGTTGATTGTTGCGCCGATCAGTTTTTCTCCTGGAGATTTTTCAACCGGAATCGGTTCGCCAGTAACCATGGATTCATCGACATTACTTTCACCTTCTATTACAACACCATCCACAGGAACCTTTTCCCCTGGACGAATTCGTAACATGTCTCCCAATTTCACATGTTCCATCGGGATATCCTGTTCTGTTCCATCATCGTTAACCAGGCGTGCTGTTTTAGGCGCAAGACCCAGTAACATTTTTATAGCCGTGTTGGTCTGACTGCGGGCGCGCAGCTCCAGTACCTGACCAAGTAATACTAATGCTGTAATAACCGAGGCGGCTTCAAAATAAACCGGTATCACTCCCAGGGCATTAAAAACTTCAGCCGGGAAGATCTCAGGGAAAACTACACCAAAGAAGCTGTAAATCCAGGCAATGCTCACACCGATAGCTATCAAGGTGAACATGTTAAGATTCCATGTGACAATTGATTGCCAGCCACGAACATAAAAGACCCACCCTGCCCACCAGACTATAGGTGTTGAAAGTACCATCTCGGCCCATTGTCGAGTATGAGGATCAATAAAGCCCGCCATTGCTTCTGGCCAGAATTCTGCAGCCATTGCGCTAAAGAAAACAGGGATAGCTAAAAGTGAACTGATCCAGAAGCGTAATGACATATATTCCAGTTCGCTGTTATCTTCTTCGGCTTCGATGGTAATGGATTCCAGTGCCATACCGCACTTTGGGCATGAGCCTGGGTCATCCTGTATGATTTCGGGATGCATGGGACAGGTATATTGCGTTTTTGTAGCTATAACAGGAACGCCTTTTGCTTCCAGTGCCATACCACATTTAGGGCAGCTACCAGGGCCAATCTGTTCCACTTCAGGGTGCATTGGACAGGTATAGGTTGCGTCATGATCTTCCTGATCGTCTGATTCTGCTTTTGCATCCTTATTCAGGTAGCTATCAGGAGCGAGTGTGAATTTTTGCTTACACCCGGTGCTACAAAAAAAGTAATCTGTATTATTATGCTGATGGTGGTGTTCGCTTTCTTCAGTTACGTCCATTCCGCAAACAGGGTCTTTCAGCGATTCAGTTTTAAGGTACTGTTCCGGATCTGCAATAAATTTATCCTTGCAGCCAGAGCTGCAAAAATAATATTCCTGATCTTTATGCGAATGATGTTGTTCATTTTCCCGGGTAACATCCATACCACAAACAGGATCTTTCAAGGATTCAATATACTGATCAGGGGTTTTCTCAAATTTATGTTGACAATGTTCACTGCAAAACAGGTACTCAGTATCCTGGTAGGTATACTTGTGTTCACTATCTTCTGAGACATTCATACCACATACTGGATCGTTTGACATTTTTCTATCCTTTACTGGTTTTATGGCAGTTGATATCTAAATAAATATCAACTGTAAATTCCCATTGTTGTTATTACGTTAAATTTTAAAATAATTTCGTAGTTCTACTTCATCAACCTGACCACGAAAAATGACTTCACCATCTACAAGAAGATTTGGCGAATGCCGAATAGCAAGTGACTGACACAGGCTCGGTTCATCTTCTGCAAATTTAACTTGATGTTCGATGCCTAGATCATCAAGTTCTTTTGAGAAATTCTGGCAGTGACTGCAGCCCTTTGTTGCGATGATTGTTACGTCCACTATTATTTCCTCTAATATTATTTTAAATTCAGTTTAATTTTTTCTTTCCAGAACGGAATTTGAAAAATTTTCAATTAAATGACAGACAGTATGACCGTCTGGAACACCATCAGGCATGGAACCCCATTGTTCTAATGCTTTTTCCATACGGTTCTGAAGATTGGTCATTTCATCAAGCTTTTCACGGTTTTCCTGTAATCTGCATTGTAATATTTCACGCACTCTCGGGCATGGTGATTGTTTCTGATTCGCGTCAAGCATAATTTCCTTGATTTCAGCTAATGTGAATCCAAGATGTTTGGCTTGCTGAACGAACCGCAACCAGTTTATTTCATGGTGATGATATAATCGATAATCATTTTTAGGGTCACGTTCAGGTCTTAATAGCCCCATTCGCGTGTAATAGCGGACAGCATGTTGTGTTGTATCACTACGTCTGGCCAACTCAGTGACCGTCAACATTTTATTCATTACCAGCGCTTCGTTTTGACTATGCATTTGTAGCCTCCTTCTCACCACCAATTTCTACTACTGTTTCAGAAAGAAAATGGTATGGAGGTATCACCAGATTTGTAGGTGCAGGTGAACCACGAAATACCCTACCGGAAAAATCAAACTTTGATCCATGACAGGGACAGAAATAACCACCTACCCAATCCATACCCAGATCTGCCGGGCCCACGTCAGGTCGGTATGTTGGTATACAACCAAGGTGTGTACATAATGCAATAGTTACCAGGTATTCCGGATTAATAGAACGGAATTCATTAACAGCGTATTCTGGCTGTTGTGATGATACACCAGAATCCGGATCGGTTAATTTTTTACGCAGCGAAGCCTCTTTCAGATCAGCCAGATTTTTTTCAGTTCGACGAAGTATCCATATTGGTTTCTTTCTCCACTGAAGTGTCATTTGTTGTCCAGGTTTGAGTTTGCTGAAATCAGCCACGATGGGAGCGCCGGCATTACGTGCTCTTGCGCTGGGAAGCATGTAGCTGATAAAAGGTACGCTGGCAACAACAATACCTCCACCACCAATTATTGTTGTTGCTGCAGTTAGAAAGTGGCGACGTTTAAGATCTGTTTTCTTTTTCATTGTCTTTCCCTTCTGTGCTTTACTGAATCGAGATTCTTGTGCCTTGTTAAATTAAAGAAATAATAGCCATAATCAATTTGATTTGAGCTCTCAAATCCTTCTGTTGTATTAATTATATAACCTATGCCTTAGACATAGGTCAAGGTTTAATAAATAGATTTTTAAATACACGTTACAATCATAACTATATGTTTCTTAAGTATAATTACTGATAAACACTGAAATAAGCCATAAATTAAAGCTGATTTTACTGATAATAATCAGAAAAAAATGGTGATAGCGTTAAAAAACTGAAAGATAACGTAAGCCAATGACTATCAATACAACACAGAGGCTAGCGCGCAGCCAGGTTTCATGGAAATATTTACTAATATAGGGCCCTGTAAATGATCCGATTATAGTCCCTGCCAACAAAAATCCAAGTAAAGGGAAGTCCAGCTCGATGCCCATACGCATGTAATTTGCGATAGAAGTGACAGAGTGAATAGCAATAGCCAGTGCAGAAGTGGCTGCAACGATAAACATTGGCAGTTTCATTATTATGCTCATAAATGGAACAAGTAAAAAACCGCCACCCACGCCAAGAGCCGACGAAAAAACAGCAATACCCATGCCGGTAAAAAAAGGCAACCAGGGATTGTAATTAAAATTTTCATTGCCAAATCTGAATCGTATGTTCCTGATTGAGTATCGCTTGTGATGTACACCGATACTGCACGGGTCGCCTTCATGTTCAATCAGTTGTTCAAAAGCAAACGATGCGCGTTGAGATGTTGTTGAACCTTTTTTTCTTCGCCGTAAAAGTTGCCAGGCGATTTGTATTGCAATAAGTAATACAAGTATTGCAAATACAGGTTTAAAAATACGCATGTCTGCAAGGTAATTAATTGAAAATGTACTGCCAACAAGCGCACCTATAATGCCCCCGGCACCTAAAATTAATGCCAGGCTGACAATCAGCCTGCACTGTTTATAATAGAG
>JAADHQ010000053.1 GCA_013151795.1 Gammaproteobacteria bacterium
GGGGTGATTATGAGTGCTTCATGGGTGATGGGCGCTGCTACAATGGGTGGCCCGCCGTTACGGGAAGACTCGAATTTATTTGCGTATCTTGACGATACCAAAAATAAATTATCGCTCCGTAAAAAATATAAAAGCCAGCTTGATGAGATGTGTAAAAAGTTATGTTTTGATAAGGCTGATCTAGATGTGGTTCGGAAAAATTTCACAAAAATATCCAGCGTTTTAAATAAAAAATAATATTTTAATTGAATATAAACTCAGCAAGTAAGTAACGAGGAAAAGAAAGTATGGATACTATTCTGGCGGTTTTAGTAATAGCAGGTATTATTTTGTGGTTTAACTGGTTCTGGATTAAAAAAATAATACTTAAAAGTAAATTGCGCAGCCTGGAAGAAAAGAGATTGTCTACTTCTGTTGGTCATGTCTATCAGGCATTTTCTCAGGATGACTATGCCGGATTTTCAAATGCGTTGTCTGTGCTTTCTCGGTCTGACGTATATGAATTACAAAAATACCTTTCCAGTGTAAAAGCCAGTAGCAAATTACTGAGGTTATATGCAGATGAACATAGTCAGGATCCTGCGGCTTTATATTTATTGGGTAGCAGTCTTGTCGATGAAGCATGGATAGCCCGAGGTAATGGAGGTGGTAATGAGGTTGATCAGGAGCAGGTAAATCAATTTTTTAATTATTTGCAGGATGCAGATGTTACTTTACGAAAAGTACTGAGCCTTTCACCTGATTATGTTGAAGTTTATGCACCATTAATACGTGTGCAAATGGGGATGGGTGATATAGCTGCGTCCAGGATTTTGTATAATGACGCAAAAAATATTGAACCAGGTCGTTTAGACTATGCACTTGCCATGTTGATGCATTTGACTGAAAAATGGGGTGGAAGTCATGATGATATGTTCAGTTTTGCACGAGAGCAAGCTAAAGAAGGTGGTGCGGATTTTGCTGCAGGTTTAATTACTGCGGCTCATGATGAATACTGGCAATCTTTAGATGAAAAAGAAGCTAATCGGTACTATAAAAATAAAAACGTTAAAGAAGAATTGCTTGCCGTTATCGGAGCAGTTTCAAATGAAGGGCCACATGAGGATTTTGTAATTCGGTATCAAAAAATTCTTGCGCAGAACTATTTAGCATCGAGTCTTTTATATTTGAAAGAAAAGAAAAAAGCTCGTCTTGTATTTAGTGCTATAGGTGAAAATTACACGCATTATCCCTGGGCGTATTTTGATGGAACTCCAGGTGAGGCTTATTTACGTTACCGTGGGTTGGCAGGTGCGGGTTCTGTTTAAGCTGAAAACTATTAGTAATTTATTGGATATTTTATTGTTTAAGGAGAGATGAAGTGAAAAAGGAAGCAGGAATTATAATTTTATTGGGGGTGTTTGTTTCTACTGGCAGTGCCTTTGCTGATACACCGATGAGTCAAAAAAAATGTTCTTCTTATACTGGAACTGACTTGACCAATACACAGACGAATAAAAATGAAACATCGGCAGCTTATTCTATAGGGAAATTAATCGGTAATCGATTACGAAAAAAAAGCTATGAAAATTGGGTGGCTGGTTATCTAACAGGTTATGCAGCTGTTGGTAATAAGGCACCTGGATATAATAACGAGGAAATAAAAAGTAGATTGGAAAGTTATTGTGTTAAAAATTCTAACCAGGTTTTATATTGCTGCACTTGCTATTGCTACAGCGGAAAAATAATTTGATTGTGAAATAACCTGGTAAAAAGATCTATAAAAAACGGGAGTACATTATGTGTACTCCCGTTTGTATGTCCTTTTCATTATTTATATATTTTTAAATAATGGTGGTAATAGTATAAATATAGTCACGCTATATATTAAAAATAGCAAGAGAAAGGTTTTCTGCTACCTGAAAATAGACTGTTGTCCTAGGATGATCCATCATCATCTGAGGAGGAGTCATTCCCTGAAGATGCATCATCATCTGAGGAGGAGTCGTCTCCTGAAGATGCATCATCATCTGAGGATGAGTCGTCCCCTGAAGATGAGCCATCGTCTGAGGCGTCGTCCCCTGAAGAAGAACCATCGTCTGAGGATGAATCATCGTCAGAAGAGTTTCCATCACCTGTGGCCCCACCGCCTGATGAAGTGCCGCCTCCTGTAGAAATACCTCCAGTAGAAATGTCGATAATAACGGGGTAACCTGGATCTTCACCCGGGATGCCATCTATATCTGCGGTAACGCTAATTTGTGAGTTACCGAGAATGGTGATGGTGATAATTCCAGCTGGCGTGGATATCTGGAGATTGCCTGAAATCCATTCGCAATTACTGTATGTGAGGTCTTCTATTGTCTTGACGGTAATCTTTCCGCCTAACATATTGCTGGCAAGGTCAAATGTTGATTTTACAGTTATAACGCCATTTGCATTTGCGATGTTGAATATGAAATTGGTTAGTTCAATGGCGTCTTGTGTTAGCAGGTAAAGATAGTCGCCACTGAATGTTTTGCCGTCGGCAGAAATATTTAGTGTGCCATGCGTTAATGCGATGGTTTGATTGGTGGCACCAGTTATTTTCAGCTGGTTAAAGTCAAGGCTCAGGCCAAAACATGCATCTGTACAGATGCCCTGGGCTACGTTAGTGATTGTGCCTGTAATACTGCCAGACAGGATGTTCCCTTCAGTTTGTTGGCAATTGGCATAGTTAACGCCAATGCTGTCACCACTTGCCGGGTTGACCAGGTCAGCTATATTGTACGATACCGTGTAGTTACCTGATGAGACAGTGATGCCATTGATATCAATATAGGAGCAATCTACCTGGAAGCTGCCTGTTGGTATTGATAGTGGTAATGAGCCTAGATGACCAAGTAATAGTGTGCGTTGCTGATTGATGAAATCGAAACTCAGCAAGGATTTATTGATATCAATTAAACCTTGTATAATTTTCAGTGTTTTTTCTGCAACGGTTTCCGGTGTTGATGTGCTTAAATCGACCGGGTTA
Source organism: Gammaproteobacteria bacterium (assembly GCA_013151795.1). Lineage (GTDB taxonomy): Bacteria > Pseudomonadota > Gammaproteobacteria > JAADHQ01 > JAADHQ01 > JAADHQ01. The sequence goes on from JAADHQ010000053.1 coordinate 2,996, forward strand.
TTGGGTACAACCACTGGTGGTACAAAAGCAATAATGTCAGGCAGAACCTCGACATCGGGTAAAACATTTGTGTTTCCGTTGTTATTGTCAGCATTATTTATGTTGCTACTGGCAATTTGAGGGCTGGTACTGCTACTGCATGCGCTAGCTAAAATCAGAGTTGCTAAAATTAAGACAAGTCTGGTGAGCTTTGAAAAATTATCCATTAGAATTCCCCTATCCATTTTTATTTTAAAGCACAGAACCCGCATTCTGGGCTTATCCATATTTATATTAGGCCTGCTTTCTTGCTGGCCTTGTTTTTTATTCGGGGAACGGAGTCAGGATGCGCAACGTGTGAAGGGTGATTGCATTCCTTGATAATGTTGAGCTGGTTTATTATTTTTTACCTTGGCTCTGTTCCTTTAAACAAAGTTTAACATGGTTGATTAAGTGATGCCAAGCAGGTTTTCGAGAAGATTATTATTTGATGTTAGATTAGATTGGTATAATAAGGCTATGTATTTTATATTAATTAATTTATTAAAATAGATATAGATACAATATTTATTGAGGCCTTTGCGAGGTGTCTAAAAATAAGGTTGGGTCGATCATATTATTATTCAGGCTCACTGACCAGTGCAGATGTGCGCCGGTGACTCTGCCTGTTTTACCTATCAGGCCAATTATCTCTCCTTGTGATACGGCTTGATTTGTTTGCACTTTAATTTTGTCCAGATGGCTATACATGCTAATAAGACCTTGCCCGTGGTCAATAAAAACAGTATTGCCATTAAAGAAATAATTACCAGTCTCGATAACAATACCGTTAGCAGCGGCTTTGAGTGGCGTACCTTTGCTGGCAGCTATATCGACTCCACTATGTGGTTTGCGTGCCTGTTTATTAAAAAAACGCCTTAATCCAAATGCGCTACTGTATGCTCCTTTAACAGGTTTCTGGAAATTCAGTTGCACGTCATCGTTATTACTCCAGTGTTTAAGAGCGCGTTTGATGCGTATTCTGTCTGCTGTAATTCTTTTCATGTCATAGTTGTTCGGGTTGACCATGCGTTTGTTCTTGATTGTAATATGTTGTTGTGGATATTTTTTTGATTTTATCCTGAAGGTAACAGAATAGGGTTTGCTTTCTTTCAGGTTAACCCGTGCATTGTAAACGCCTTGTTTCATAGTGAGTGGCATGCCTATTAATGCAACCCACTGATTATCTTTTTTAACAACCATTACTTTCCGGTTTTTAAAAAAAACGGCGGGTTTATCTGTTGTTTTTGATATGGGGAGAATGACAATACCCCCAGGTACTGGCAAGGAATCGGGTAATGCATGTGTGATAGCGGGAAATAATAATATAAATAATAATAAACGCATTTAACTGGTCTCTTCAACGATACATTTTAGTTTGCCATCGGCCAGTTGGGCATGAATGCTCTCGCCAGCCTGGATTTGCTGCGTGCTTTTTATCACGCTTCGGTCTTCTTTACGGAGAATACTATAGCCTCTGTCTAAGGTAGATAAAGGGCTTATTGTATCCAATGCGCGACTGATACTGCTTAATGATAAATGTGAGGTTTTGATTTTTTGTTTGATCGCCTGCTGTAGTAAATGCGAGAGTTGCTGCTGCTTATCATTGTATGCTTTTATTTTGTGAGAGGGTGATAGCTGTAATAGTCGAGAAGATAATTGCCGTGTTATTGATTTACTGTTTTCAATTTTATTCTGACATGCGTTTTGGTAGCGTAATTCCAGGTTGTCCAGTTTTTGAGCGGCTTGCTTGAGCTGAAAGCCTGGCTGGCATTGTTGTAGACGCGCGTCGAGGTGCATTAATTTCTTTTGCGCCTGTTGTTGTGTTTGTAGTAACAGATTTTTTAACGTATTAAGTTGGTTATTTAGCGTGTTATTCCATTCGTCCTGATGAGGACTAAGATATTCCGCTGCGGCAGATGGAGTAGGCGCGCGGTAGTCAGCAACAAAATCTGCGATTGTAAAATCTATTTCATGACCGACGGCTGACACGACAGGTAAAGGACATTTATAGATCGCACGGGCAAGTACTTCTTCATTAAATGCCCACAGGTCTTCAAGTGACCCACCTCCGCGAGTAATTAACAGTACATCACATTCCTTCCTGCTTGTGGCCAGTTTTATTGTTGATGCAATTTCTTTGGCAGCAGTTTCTCCTTGTACAGGGACTGGGTAGATGATGACAGGCAGGGCAGGGAAACGTCTGTTTAAAACACTTAAGACGTCATGAACTGCAGCGCCAGTAGGCGATGTGATAACACCAATGCATTTGGGTAAGGCGGGTAAGTCTTTTTTGATAGAAGGATCAAATAAACCTTCTTTGTCCAGTTTTGCCTTTAGTTCATCAAACTCACGCCGGAGGGCACCGTCGCCTGCTTCTTCCATGTGTTCTGCAATGAGTTGAAACTCGCCACGACCTTCATATAACCCGACCTTTGCGCGAACCAGCACTTGCAAGCCATTGACAGGTTTGAAGCGACAGAGTTGATTGCGATTACGGAACATGGCGCACCTGACCTGTGCATTATGATCTTTAAGGGTGAGATACCAGTGGCCGGAAGATGGACAGGCAAAATTAGATATTTCACCTTCTATCCACATTAATGGAAAGCTGCCTTCAAGTAGTGTCCTGACTTCACGATTCAGGCGGCTGACGGTTAATATGTCGCGTTTTGGCGAAAAGTTATCTTGTTGAGCTTCATAATCGATCATGCTTTTATAATACAGCAAAAAGAAAGGGCCGGATAACCGGCCCTTTCCTGATAAACCATACGCGGTGATTAGTTAGAAATTAAATCAGCACCACTAGCTTTTCCAGCTTGTACAACGCCTAACTTGGCATGTGCTTTGGCAGTGTTAGCTAATTTTACAGCTTTTCCATAATTGCCTTTTTTATATGCTTTTTTAGCAGGGCCAAGCAATTTCTTATAAGTATCACGCCATTCGAAACCTATTTTGGCTGCTTTGTTATTAGCAGAAACAGCTTCAAAGATTGCATTAGCAGCATCTTTTTGGCTAGGGGCTGCAAATGCAACAGATGAACCAAGAATCATTGCCAGAGCAGCAGTAAGAGCAGTTTTTTTCATGTGTATCCTCCAGGTGGTATTAATATAATTATATTCGTTCGTAATTTTGCTAGCAGATGGTGTTCGTTTATACTGTCAGCTTGTGATTGCACTATTTTACTTAGTGTATTCTCATTTCCTTTTATAGATACATTTATAACTGGTTTACGTAGCGCTCGTCAAATTCTATAATCAAGCGCTAATTTACTGTTTTCTAATACACTGCTAATGGTTGCCATACATGAAGATAATTCAAGAAGCGCTCACATTTGATGATGTTTTACTTGTTCCTGCCCACTCAACGGTGATGCCGCGTGAAGTGAGCCTGAAAACCCGGTTAACACGTGATATTGAACTGAATATCCCGCTTGTATCCGCAGCAATGGATACCGTTACAGAGGGGAGACTGGCCATAGCCCTGGCTCAGGAAGGGGGTTTAGGCATCATTCACAAGAATATGCCACCTGAACAGCAGGCTTTTCAGGTACGAATGGTCAAGAAATTTGAAAGTGGCGTGATAAAAGACCCTGTGACCGTAACCCAGGACACCAGTATCCGTGATGTGATGGATATTACCCGTGCACATAATATATCGGGTGTGCCAGTTGTAGATGGTGACGAGCTGGTCGGCATCGTTACAAGCCGGGATCTGCGCTTTGAAAAGGGCTATGACAACCCTGTTTCAAGCATTATGACCCCGAAAGACAAGCTGGTAACCGTAAAGGAAGATGCAACACGTGATGAGGCCAAGGCCCTGTTACATAAATATCGAATTGAGAAAGTCCTTGTTATCAATGATGATTTCCACCTGAAAGGCATGATTACAGTCAAGGACATCCAGAAATCCAAGGATTTCCCCAGTGCTTGTAAAGATGAGCAAGGCAGTCTGCGTGTCGGTGCTGCTGTAGGCACGGGTGATGATACTGAACAACGTGTAAAGGCATTGGTAGAGGCTGGTGTAGATGTCATTGTTGTCGATACGGCGCACGGTCACTCGCAAGGCGTGCTGGAAAGAGTGAAATGGGTCAAAAAGACATTTCCACAGGTTCAGGTTATCGGAGGCAACATTGCGACAGCCGATGCTGCGCTGGATCTGGTCAAGGCCGGTGCTGATGCGGTAAAAGTCGGTATAGGCCCGGGCTCAATTTGCACCACGCGTATTGTTGCCGGTGTTGGTGTGCCGCAAATCACCGCCGTTGCTAACATTGCTGAAGCGTTAAAGAAAAAAGGTGTACCGTTGATTGCTGATGGTGGTATTCGTTTTTCTGGTGATATTGCCAAGGCACTGGCTGCAGGCGCTCATTGCGTCATGATAGGCAGCATGTTTGCCGGTACAGAAGAAGCGCCAGGCGAGGTTGAGTTGTTTCAGGGGCGTTCATACAAGTCATATCGTGGTATGGGATCGTTAGGGGCGATGAAAGAAGGCTCCAGTGATCGTTATTTCCAGGAGTCGAGTAATATAGACAAACTTGTACCCGAAGGGATAGAAGGTCGTGTACCTTATAAAGGCCCATTATTAAATATTGTGCATCAACTGATTGGCGGTGTTCGCTCCAGCATGGGTTATGTCGGTTGTGGCAGCATGGAAGATATGCGCAATAAACCGCAATTTGTGAGGGTGACCAGTGCCGGAATGCGGGAAAGTCACGTACATGATGTGACCATAACCAAAGAAGCGCCTAATTATCGCGTGGAATAAAAACGCCACATTATCAATTAATATTCTCTTTCTGCGGACAGGGCATAAAATTTCGATTTAAAACAGGATAAAACATTGACTACTGATTCCAATGCCAATATTCATGAAGACCGTATTCTGGTGCTGGACTTCGGTTCACAATACACTCAGTTAATAGCGCGACGTGTTCGTGAAGCCGGTGTTTATTGCGAATTATATGCTTATGATGTTTCTGAAGATGATATCAGGGCATTTAATCCCAATGGCATTATTCTGTCAGGTGGTCCTGAGACAGTTACCGCAGATGCTACACCGCGTGCGCCACAAATCGTGTTTGATATGGGCATCCCGGTTTTAGGTATCTGTTACGGCATGCAAACCATGGCGGCTCAATTGGGCGGTGAAGTTGAAAGTGCAGATCATCATGAGTACGGATATGCGCAAGTCCGCGCGCGAAGCCATTCAAAATTATTAACTGATATCGATGACCATGTTACCGAAGAAGGTTATGGCATGCTGGACGTCTGGATGAGTCATGGTGACCGGGTGGTAAACCTGCCTGAAGGTTTTAATGTTATTGCATCAACGGACAACGCTCCTCTCGCTGGCATGGCCGATGAAACGCGATCATTTTACGGTTTGCAGTTTCACCCTGAAGTAACACACACCAAACAGGGCCAGCGTATTATCAACCGGTTTGTACATGATATATGCGGGTGCGCCTCTTTATGGACATCGGCCAATATTATTGAAGACAGCATAAAAGATATTCGTGAAAAAGTAGGAAGTGATCAGGTACTACTTGGCCTGTCCGGTGGCGTTGATTCTTCTGTTGTAGCGGCGCTGTTACACAAGGCCATTGGCGATCAACTGATTTGTGTGTTTGTAGATAATGGCATGTTACGCCTGCATGAAGGCGATCAGGTCATGGCTACCTTTGCAGAGCACATGGGCGTCAAGGTGATACGTGCCAATGCCGAAGACCGGTTCCTTGATAAACTGGCTGGCGTTACCGACCCCGAGAAAAAACGAAAAATCATTGGCAATATGTTCATTGAAGTGTTCGAGGAAGAATCAGAAAAACTGCCGAATGTTAAATGGCTTGCCCAGGGCACCATCTATCCGGATGTGATTGAATCAGCCGGAGCCAAAACAGGCAAGGCACATTTGATCAAATCACATCATAATGTGGGTGGCTTACCCGAGCATATGAAACTGGAATTATGCGAGCCACTACGTGAGTTGTTTAAAGATGAAGTCAGGAAGTTAGGCATAGAATTGGGCTTACCTGCCGATATGGTTTATCGTCATCCATTCCCTGGCCCTGGTCTGGGGGTGCGTATATTGGGTGAGGTTAAAAAAGAGTATGCCAATATTCTTAGACAAGCAGACGATATTTTTATATCCGAATTACGCAATCACAAATTATACGATGAAGTGAGTCAGGCCTTTGTTGTATTTATACCGGTTAAATCGGTAGGTGTAACCGGTGATGGCCGCCGATACGACTATGTGGTTTCACTACGTGCCGTGGAGACGATCGATTTTATGACTGCACGTTGGGCGCACCTGCCGTATGAATTTCTGGAGGTGGTTTCAACCCGAATCATTAATGAAGTCGATGGTATATCACGTGTAGCCTACGACATATCAAGCAAACCTCCTGCTACCATTGAGTGGGAGTGAGCTGGATTTAACAAAGTTTCAGTAAGCATTTTTTTGAACCTCAGAGGCCGCAGAGAACACGGAGATTTAAAAATAAACCATCATTTTATACTGCTAAATACCTTCTTCAGTATATCCGTTGTTCTTGCTACCGGGTTCTCACGAATTTTCTTTTCTTCCTCTGCAATCATCAAAAATAACCCATCCAGCGCTTTATTGGTAACATACTGATCAATATCCACCATGTCATCACCCAACAGACTCCTGGCGAACCCCAGCTTATCGACCATGCGTTTGTATGCAGACGTCACACCAGCCTTATTGGTAGCCTGCCGGGTTATAGGCAGCATCTTTTCTGATAATTGTGTATGGGTCTTGTCACGAAAATAACGGGTTGCTGCATCATCTGGCCCCTTGAGAATCTTCATGCCATCATCCACTGACATACTTTTAATTGCACTGGTAAATATCGGGATCGCTTCTACCATGGCCTTTTCAGCTGCATGATTCATGGTGGCTACAAACTCGTCGGCATATTTCTCTGCACCCAGGCTTCTCAAGGTAGACTCGATTCGACGCAAATTCCTGGGCATCGGGATCTTTACACGCGCATCACCCAGAAAACCATTATCCTTACCCAGATAACCCACCGCATACTGCGCACCTTTTGATAATGCTTCTTTCAAGCCTTTGATAACATCATTCTGACTCAATGAAGTTACAGGTGTGGTACGGGAAATTGATGACTTATCGTCTCCACCAACGACATTATTCAACCAGTCTCGCCAACCGGCATGAGATACCGAAGTAATTCCGATCGAAAAGACTATCAACACTGCTATACTTTTATATACGTGCATATTTAACCCCTTTAGCTAATATCACTTTAAATGCCAGAGTCACAGTTACATTCACAACAGCAACTCATTCAGGCAATGCTGAATCCTGAAGTTTTTCCGCATCCTGCCAAAAATCCTGAGATGATTGAAACCCACATTTCATGGGTCATCCTGGCCGGATCCTATGCCTATAAAATCAAGAAAGCCATCAGTCTTGAATTCCTGGATTTTTCCAGCATAGCATTACGTAAATTCTACTGCGAAGAAGAACTACGACTCAATGCTAGATTGGCTCCAGAGCTGTATCTTACTGTTGTTCACATTTGTGGTACACCTGAATTTCCAATTCTGGAAGAGGCTAAAAGTTCTACCTCCAATATCCCCTTTGAATATGCAGTAAAAATGTCCCGATTCTCCCAGGATGGCCTGTTGAATACCATGCTAACCGAGAAACGACTAACCCCGGATCTGATAGATGAAATCGCCCGTAACATGGCACAATTCCACCAGAATATTCCAGCAGCAGGGCCAGAGACAAGCCTGGGTAATGCTGATGCAGTCCATCAACCGGTTAGCGAAAACTACATTCAAATAAGGAGGCGCATCAAGGACGAAAATACCTTACAGAAACTGAATGCGATCCAGCAATGGTCGAATGAACAGCACCAGCGTCTTTACAAAATATTTTCATCACGGAAAAAGAATGGATTTATACGGGAATGCCACGGCGATATGCATCTCGGTAACATGGCGATGGTAAAAAACAAATTAACTATTTTTGATGGTATAGAGTTTAACGAGGCTTTTCGCTGGATTGATGTAATGAGTGAAGTGGCCTTTTGTCATATGGACCTTCATGATCATGGACGCAGGGATTACAGTTTTCGATTTCTGAACGGGTATCTGGAGAGTACTGGCGATTATGAGGGTCTTACTGTGTTCACCTATTATCTGGTCTACCGGGCCATGGTAAGGGCCAAGGTGGCCAGTATTCGCCTGCAACAGGAAAACGAGACCGGTGAACCGACTGGCGAGGCTTTAAAGGAATTCAATAATTACCTGCAGCTTGCACTCGACTACACAAGACAGCAAACACCATCACTTTATATTACCCATGGCCTCTCGGGTAGTGGAAAATCCTCACTAACCAGGCCACTGACAGAGAAATTGCCGGCTATTCGTATTCGCTCAGACCGGGAACGCCAGCGTTTATTTGAATCAGATAAAAAGCATGCTAAATCGGGTATTGAAGCAGGCATCTACACGAAGGATGTAACCCGTAAAACCTATATACATCTTCAACAACTGGCAGAAAGTATCCTGACCGCTGGATATAACGTAATCGTCGATGCGACTTTTCTGAAAAGAGAGCAACGAATACTTTTCAAGGAACTTGCTGAACGTTTAAATATTCCAGTTCATATTTTGCATTTTGAAGCATCAGAAGAATCACTTCGTCAACGGATTAAAAGCCGTGTAAAAGCAGGAACTGACATTTCTGAAGTTGACCTGATAATTCTTGAACATCAACTCAAAAATTATACCCCGCCAATAGATGATGAACTGGGTTACACTATTAATATAGATACAGATTCATTTGAGGATATAGATCAAATAATGGATCTGATATAAGGAGATAATACATTATTTAAACCGCACCGGAGTGAGAGCTACATGCCCTGATTGTCATGTACCTAAAGACTGGATACATATGGTGAAGCATAAAACTGGTGTGACCAATGAACTTTTTCATAAACTCATTGGCAGTGTTAATACACTGACACCGAAAAAATTTGAGTCAAAACACCTGGAATTATCCGAACATGTTTGGGAAGGAATGCGGAACACTGATTCACGCGAATGTTGAAACTGCCATAATTTTAATTCAATGAATTTAGCGACGCAGAAAAAATCGTCCCAACGCGCTCATAGTCGTGCTGTAGATAAAGGACAAACCTGTATAGACTGTCATATGGGAATCGCACATCACATATAGCAAAAGATTTTGATAAGGACTTAAAACCGCATGATCAGTTTAAAAAAGAGAAACGTCCCTGTGTTGATTGTCATAAGAGTATGCAACAGTCGGACGGGTAGTATTATTCGATTAAATGGTATTAAGTTAAATATTTAACAACAGGACTGGAAATGGAATACAAAGGTGATGATCGGCGGGGTAGAGAACAGTGGGGCAAACTGTTTCGTAGCTGTGTTCGTCATCCTGCTGTAACAATGGCTATATTTTTATTAACAGGACTTATATTCTGGGGGGGAGTCAACTGGGGTATGGATAAGACTAATTCAGAAGCTTTTTGTATTTCCTGTCATGAAATGAAGGAAAACGTCTACAAGGAATATAAACAAACTATTCATTATTCTAATAGAACCGGAGTACGTGCTACTTGCCCCGATTGTCATGTTCCTAAACAATGGCTGCATATGGTTGTACGAAAGGTCGCTGCAACCAATGAATTGTTCCATAAACTAATGGGTAGTATTAATACACCGGAAAAATTTGAGTTAAAACGCCTGAAATTATCTGAACATGTTTGGGAGGGAATGCGAGATACTGATTCACGTGAATGTCGAAATTGCCATAATTTTAATTCAATGAATTTAGCGGCACAGAAAAAATCTTCCCAACGCGCTCATAGTCGTGCAGTCGATAAAGGACAAACCTGTATAGACTGTCATATGGGAATTGCACATCATATAGCAAAAGATTTTGATAAGGATTTAAAGCTGCATGATCAGTTCAAAAGAGAGAAACAACCTTGTGCAGACTGTCATAAGGAAATACAGCAATCGAATGACTAGTAACTATATTTATGGATCGTAGAGATTTTTTTC
>JAADHQ010000067.1 GCA_013151795.1 Gammaproteobacteria bacterium
CGTCTGATCAGTTCACTGCGATTTTCGCCATTGCCCGTACGGCAGGCTGGCTTTCTCACTGGCGTGAACAACTGGCCGATAATCGAATCTTCCGCCCAACGCAGGTTTATATTGGTTCGGCAGTAAGACCCTATACGCCTATGGATAAAAGATAGGCAATATTTGTATTGTTGTACTAAGGGTAAGTATTCAGGCCGAATCCTTACTTACTGTGGGAAGCGACCCATGGTCGCGATAAAATATCATCGTAACCACACGCTGTTTGAAGTAAGTAGTGAGTCGATGCCCGTTCAGGATTTTATAGTGCCTGGATACTATAAGTCAGACTTCGCATATTAAAACCTGAAATCAATACTGTATGTTGGATACCACTTGGTCGTGGTGGCGCCTCGGAATGCGCCTACGGCGACTTTTACATCTTTGGCAAATGAAGGCGTTAAGCTTTTTGGAACAGGTATCCGGAGGGCAACATCCAAAGTGGTGCCGACAGTAAACTTTTGTTTTGTGTTATAAACAAGTACCGAGCTGCCAATGATATCAAAACCTTTTTTCAGTTTTATGGTGTAAAGAAATTGAGGGAAGATTGCATCAACAATACCTTTGCGATGCCGGAGACCGAACGCAGTAGAGAGATCAAATCGAGAGTTACTGAAAAAATTATACATCAGGCCGTAATATATCTGGTTTGTCCCACTTGCTTCGTGTGAAACATACCCATGAAAATCCAGTTTATCAGTCAGGCCATAACCCCAGACAACATAGCTTTGCCCGTTCCTGATTCTGTCTCCTGGATTAAGTGTTATATCTATATCCAGGTTGCCTTTACCTGCAGGCGTTCCATTATCATATCCACCTGAAGCATATGCAAATTGACTAATGAGTAATATTGCCAAGGTAAAAAATATTTTCAAGTTAGAGGGCATAGAGTTTTCCGTTACAGTTGATTGTTATTGTTTGCTTGCAGGGTTATTACGCCTGGATACATTGTTCGAGTATATTATATCGAAAAGAAGTTAGAGCTCGTTTAATTTTTTTTATTTTATAGAAGAGGATATCTCACTCAGGTCTTGCACTATAAACTGCGCCAAGGATTGTTTCAGATCGTGCGCCGGTGACGGCAGGCAGGTTACTGCATTGTTTTTCTAATGTGCGTTGCGCCATCCATGCAAATGCGGTCGCTTCTACCCAGTCCGGGCTCAGGTTTAAATAGTCTGTGGTGTCTACCGGTATCGGGTCAGCTAAATCATTTAACAATGACATCAATAGTGGGTTATGGCAGCCACCTCCACAAACAAGTATGCGCTGAGTATCAGGAGCATAAGTTTGGATAGCCTGATGAATACTGTGTGCAGTTAACTCGCATAAGGTTTTCTGTATATCTTCCGGGCTCAGATTTGCCGCACCTTTATGTGAAAGCAGCCATTCAATGTTAAATAATTCTCTTCCGGTGCTTTTGGGGGGTGCATGTTTAAAAAATGCATTGTCCAGCAAACTGTTAAGTAAATTCTGGTTTGTTTTGCCCTGGCTGGCAAATTGCGCATCTTTATCAAATGACTGATTCAGGTTTTTCATGGCCCATTGATCAAGCAGGGTATTGCCGGGGCCTGTATCAAAACCACGTATAGACTGATTCTTGTTTGCAGGCAGAATGGTGATGTTGGCAATGCCGCCAATATTAACAATGGCCCTGTTTTCATCGTCTGAATAAAATGCCTTGTGATGAAACGCAGGTACGAGAGGTGCGCCTTGTCCACCGGCGGCCATGTCCCGGCGTCTAAAGTCTGCGACGGTGGTTATGCCGGTTTTTTCGGCAATGATATTCGCATCACCCAATTGCACTGTGTAGGCAGGTGTCTCATTCGGGTTATGAAAAACAGTCTGTCCATGGCTGGCGATGGCACGTATGTCTTGTGGCTGAAGCCCGGCTTGTTTTAGTAATTGGATAGCGGCGTCTGCAAATAAGTTGCCCAGTTCATTATCAAGTGATGCGCAGTCGTTCAGTGTGGCCTGTTTTCCCTGATTGCAAATCGAGATAATTTTTTTTTCAAGACCTTTCGATATCGGGTGACTGTATGAATCGATAAGGTCGATGTGATTATTTTCGAGGTTAACCAGAACGGTATCGACCGCGTCGACACTCGTACCAGACATCAGGCCTATGTAATATTCGGGCATGGGATTAGATTATTGCTTTAGTAAAGCCAGCGTATTGTTTTTGATGATATTTAGTTTAGAGACGAATATCTGTGCATGGGCTTCAAAGTCTTTGCGGTACTTTTTAGGCAGGTGGGCCGCTTTAGGCAAGCGTACCGTTAACGGGTTGCGGACAGCACCATTAACGCGGAATTCATAATGAAGATGAGGGCCAGTGGCTAAACCCGAGCTGCCAATGTAACCGATAACTTGCCCTTGCTTGACGCGACTGCCATTACGCGAGTGTTTGTTATAACTGCGCATGTGTGCATACAAAGTACGATAGGCACTGCCATGTTTAATAATAATGGTTCTGCCGTAGCCGCCTTTTCTGCCTTTAAAGAGGATACGTCCATCACCTGTTGCCCTGATGGGTGTTCCACGTCGAGCTGCATAATCAACACCTTTGTGCGCGCGGATACGGTTCAGGATAGGGTGTTTTCTTTTTAGATTGAAGCGTGAACTGATACGCGAAAAATCAACCGGGCTACGTAAAAAGGCCTTACGCATGCTCATGCCCTTGGGTGAGTAATACTGGCTGCGACCATTGGCATCGGTATAGCGAATAGCGCGGTATGTTCGGCCGTGGTTCTGGAATTCAGCGGCAAGAATATTTCCGTCGCGAATTTTTTTATCACCCATGTATATTTCTTCAAAAATAACCGTGAAGTTGTCATCCTTGCGAATATCCAGAGCAAAGTCGATATCCCAACCAAAAATATTGGCCAGTTGCATGGTCATGCTATTAGAAAGGCCTGCTGATTGTGCGGCAAGAAAAAGGGAATGAGTTATTTTTGCGCTGGTATGCGCCAGCCGGGTATCGAGTTTTTTGTTAGTAATACTTGCTGAAAAGCTGGAACCATTTTTGCTGATTACCAGGCTATTGGCGATATTGTATTGATAGACTAATTGTTGCAGTGCACCTTTATCGTCAATAAGAAATCGAATGGATTGCCCGGGCAGTATGTGTTTAAGTTTGCGGGTTTTTTTGTTTGTATTGATTATCTTGTGCAGGGTAGTCGCACTTATTTTCAGCCGGGCAAAAATCTGTGCCAGATTGTCGCCGGATTTTATCTTGACCGTTTGCCAGTTAGCTTTGGTTTGTGCAACCTTGTTGGGCAGTGGCCGCATTAATGAATTGGCTTGTGGCTCGGTTGGCAACGGCAGGCTTTCGATAATGCGAGTAGTTTTGTCGGGTTCTATCAGTTCAGGTTTAACAATAGTTTCGGATAGTTTTTCCTGCTTATTGGCATCAGCTTGATTGGGTAACAGGCTGGTTGTAATAATAATGCCGGCAGCAATAGCTGAAATTAACAGTAAATGATGCCCTCGGGGACGCAATGCCCTGATGGAGGATACTTTTTTGTCTGATAAAAACTTATAGTCGTGTCGCATGAAAGTTATCTAATCTACGGAATCTATTTACTTTTCTCTTTAACTTTAGCGGTCTTTACAGTACGGGTCAATGGTTGCTTGCCAGCAATGGCGAATAGTTGGCATTCGGTGGTAACTTCAAGTATCGTTTGTGGCCCGTTTTAGTGATTATTCAGATATTTTTAGTAAGGTTTATTATGGCTGTACAGCAAGAATCAATGGACATTATTACCCGTGGTACCGAAGAAATACTGCTTGAAAAGGATCTGCTGGAAAAGCTGTCGTCAGGTAAGCCATTACGGATCAAGGCAGGGTTTGACCCGACCGCCCCTGACTTGCACCTTGGCCATACCGTATTAATCAATAAACTCAGGCAGTTTCAGGATCTTGGGCATGAGGTTATGTTTCTGATCGGGGATTTTACTGGCATGATTGGCGATCCGACAGGCAAAAGTGCGACACGGCCTGCGTTGACGCGCGATCAGGTAATTGACAATGCCCGCAGCTATGAACAGCAGATCTTCAAGATTCTTGACCCGGAAAAAACGCTTGTTATGTTCAACTCCAGCTGGATGAATGAAATGTCACCGGCAGGCCTGATTGAATTAATGGCAAAACATACCGTTGCGCGCATGCTGGAGCGTGATGATTTCAGCAAGCGTTATAAATCGGGCCAATCCATATCAATACATGAGTTTCTCTACCCGCTAATACAAGGCTATGACTCGGTTGCCATGAAAGCGGATGTTGAGCTAGGTGGTACAGACCAGAAATTCAATCTGCTTGTAGGGCGACAGATGCAGGAGGCCTATGGACAAAAACCCCAGACCGTCATCACCATGCCACTTCTTGAAGGGCTGGATGGCGTTCAGAAAATGTCCAAATCATTGGGTAACTATATTGGTATAGATGAACCGGCTGATGAGATGTTTGGCAAAATCATGTCGATTTCTGATGAATTGATGTGGCGGTATTTTGAGTTACTCAGTTTTCGCCCCATGAGTGAGATAGATAAATTCAAGCAGGATGTTGAGCAAGGTACTAACCCGAGAGACATAAAATTTCTGCTATGCGAGGAGATTATCGAGCGATTTCATGATCGCGAGGCGGCAATCAAAGCAAGGGAAAACTTTATTGCCCGCTTCCAGAAGGGAGCAATGCCAGATGAAATGCCGGAAATTGAGTTGCAATCAGATAATGGCAATATTGCCATAGCCAATCTGCTTAAAGATGCGGGGCTGGTTAAAAGTACCTCGGATGCCATGCGCATGATCAAGCAAGGTGCCGTCAAGATTGATGGTGAAAAGCTTGAGGACAGTAAATTCAGTGTTCAGGCAGGAAGTGAGCATGTTTATCAGGTAGGAAAGCGTCGCTTTGCTCGTATAAAGCTCTCATGAAATAGAATCTTTTGACGATACATTGTTATATTCGAGGGTAATAGGCTAGGCTATAACATGGGTGTATTTCAGACACCTTATATGATAGATATGATAGAAGGCCGGGGGGTATTCTCTATCAGAATATTGAACGCATTTAATGCTCGAAAAAAATAGATTTTTGCTGGCAGTGTTTGTTTTTTTCGTAAAAAGTGCAGATGAATTCAGAAAAAAAGGGGGGGAAGCACAGGATGAGCTCTTTCAAATGGTTGAGGAACGCTTTAACAGCGGGTTTGATGTCAGTATTGATGCTGGCATTGATATTTCCCGGTGCATGGGCATCTGATAAACCGGATCAAAGACCACTGCGCCTGGGTTTATTACCTTACCTTAGCACTGAAAAACTCGTTAAAACCTATGCGCCACTGGCTAATTACCTTGAACGGCAATTAAAGCGCAAAGTCATTATCACTACTGCTCCCGGATTCAAGGAATACCTTAAACGCGCTAACCAGGGACGGTATGATGTTTTTTTTACGGCACCTCACTTTGCAGCTTATGCTGAAACCAGATATAACCATTCTCGCCTGGCCAGGCTGGCACGTTCACTGGACGGTACTATTGTTGTTCCGGCAGATTCAACTATAAAAAAAATATCAGACCTGCGGGGTAGAGTGCTATCAACACCCGATAGACTGGCTGTTATAACTATTCAGGCAGAACAGTTACTGGCTCAAAATGGGCTGGTGCCCGGGCGTGATGTCACTATAAGGTATGCGTCATCGCATAATAACGCGATGAAAACGGTGCTGGATGGCCTTAGTGATGCGGCTATTTCCCTGTCCGCGTTGTACGACAAAATGAGTCCGAAGCTGAAATCAAGGCTTCGTGTGTTGGCAAAAACACCGCCAATACCCCATGCCATGTTCATGGCATCCGGAAAAATCGACAAGCAGACGTGTGAAGCAATCAGGCAGTCATTACTGGCGTTCGGTGAAAGCCCGCAAGGTAAGTTGTTTTTCAAAAACACAGGTTTTGTAAATTTTATAAAAATTTCAGATGAAAACATGAATACTGTTATGCGTTTTGTGCCGGCACTCGAAGGCAGGCTTAAATGAGTTTCTTTTCATTCGGCGCACGTTCTATACGGTTCAAATTTATATCAACGGCCATTGTTATTGAAGTTATCATGTTGAGCGTGTTGATCTGGAATGGCTTGCGACTAACGAATTATTATTTACTTGCCGAGACAGAAACACACCTGAATATTATGACACCGTTGATCAATGCTGGTCTTGCAGGCCCTATTGTTCAGGAAGACCTGTCAACTCTCACTGAGATTCTGGATCGAATGACAATGGGTGTGAGTGTAAAATACATAGAGATCCAGAATGCTAATCTTGAAGTATTGGTAAAAAAAGGGCATCTCAAACCACAGCCCTGGTTAAAGCGTGATGATTTCATTCAGTATATGAATGAGGAGTATAAGCAGGATCGTTTTGCGTTTCGTGAGCCAATTTATATAGGTTCACGCATAGTAGGGTACGCCAATATACAAATGGATATCAGTGTTATCAATGTGGCCCTGCAGTCATTATTCAATCAGGGCCTGGTTATTGGCATACTGGAAATATTTTTGACCGTGATGTTTTTATCACTGATCGGTTATGCCCTTACTCGCCACCTTGCCACCCTGACAGACTCGGTAAAAGAAATGGCAAAAGGCGATTATAGTCAGCATATTCATGTTGATTCACAAGATGAGATAGGTGCAGTTGCATACGCTATAAATCACCTGGTTGATGAAATTGAACTGAACAATAAAAAAATAATCATGCAGAACGAAGAAATAGCAGGCCTGACCAGACTAAGCCCTGTTGGTATTTTTCAGTCTAATGAGGCTGGAGAATGTACCTATGCTAATCCTCGCTGGATGGAACTCTCAGGGTTGACGCTTGAAAAGTCGCTTGGAGAAGGATGGGCTTCTGCAATTTACCTCGATGACAGACCCTGGGTATACGATTCATGGAGAGAGGCGGTTAACAAACAAGCTGTTTTTGAAGTTGAGTTCAGGCTGAATAATCATGGCGAGACAGTCTGGGTTGCGGTTCGTGCGGAGCCACAGATGGAAAATGGTCAGCTGTCAGGTTACATCGGCAGTGTTACCGATATAACGGAACGCAAGCGTATAGAGAGTACTATTACCGCATTGGCAGAGAGTTCCAGTGTTAATGATTATGATGAGTTCCTGCGTAATGTCGTAAAAAGTCTGGCGGGTGCCTATCAGGCAAAATATGCCTTTGTTGGTCAGCTGTTACCCGACAAACAGAGTGTACAGACTTTGGCAGTATGGGCAGGTGACGGGTTTGTAGATAACTTTGTTTATGAACTACGTGGAACCCCGTGTGAAGATATTATTTATGAAGGGAAGCAGCTGATTACCTGTAATGCGTGGCGTTTGTACCCGGATGATGCCATGTTAAAAGAAATGAGTGTCGAAGGTTACTATGGAGCACCATTACTCGGTGCAGAAGGATCAAAACTGGGTCTGATTACAGTAATGGATACAAAACCAATGGAGTTACTGCCCTGGGTAGAGCCGGTACTGGGCATGTTTGCTGCACGTGTTGCATCAGAAATTGAACGCCAGCAAAACACAGAAGAACTTGAAGTGCATCGATTCCATCTTGAGGACCTTGTCAGTTTGCGTACAGCTGAAATGGAGGCTCTAAATCATGAGCTGGAAGCATTCAGTTATTCCGTATCACATGATCTTCGTGCGCCTTTACGGTCTATTAGCGGATTTAGCCAGGCATTACTGGAAGACTATGCCGAGAAGCTGGGTGATGAAGGCAAGGATTACCTGGAAAGGGTGCGTAACGGCGCCATTAAAATGTCAACCTTGATAGATGATCTTCTGGATCTCTCGCGTGTTTCACGGCGTGAAATAAACATGCAAGAGGTTGATCTGACAGCCATTGCCCATGATGTGATAGCTGAAATGCAAGTACAGAACCCGGAGCGCATCGTTGCCGTATCAATAGAAGATAATATGCAAACCCGGGGTGACGAACATTTATTGATAATTGTTATGACTAACCTGATAGGCAATGCCTGGAAATATACGAGTAAACGGGTAAATGCCAGTATTAAGATTGGCCAGCACATGGAAGATGGTGTTTCCGTTTTTTATATTAAGGATAATGGCGCAGGTTTTGACATGCAGCATGCAAAAAAATTGTTTGGCGCTTTTCAGCGCCTACACCATGTTTCGGAATTTGAGGGGACAGGGATTGGCCTGGCAACCGTGAAGCGAGTTATAAATCGGCATGGTGGTCGCGTCTGGGCTCAGGCTATGCCAGAAAAAGGCGCCGTATTTTATTTTACAATTGCCAGCTATGATAAGGATATTAGTGGGATAAGTGATATTTAATCTTGTTTCAGGTGAAAGCCGATAGTGTTTCAATGTAGTCTTTTTCCGAAAATGCCTTATTCGGCTTGCAGGAACGAAAAAACTGAGTAATTATGTAAAGTAATAATAAAATTGCAGATGGATTGGCAAAGATAGTCGTTTATTTTTTTTAAGGTTAATACAAAGTAAGTAATCTGCTTCCATGTGCTATGGAATTTAATTTAAGGTGTACGCAAATGCTAGATAAATTTATCCTGTTGGTTGAAGATAATCCCGATGATGAAGCATTAACGCTACGTGCGTTGAAAAAAAACAACATATCCAACGAAGTGCATGTAGCACGTGACGGGGTAGAAGCGCTCGATTTTTTGTTTTGTCGAGAGGCGCATGCTGACAGGAATTCGGCTAGTCAACCACAACTCATACTGCTGGATCTAAAGCTGCCTCGCATGGATGGACTGGAAGTTTTAAAGGAAATCAGGGCGAACCCGCTTACAAAATTACTACCCGTAGTTATCCTGACGACCTCAAATGAAGATTGTGATGTGATTGGCAGCTATGAGCTTGGGGCCAATAGTTTTATTCGCAAGCCCGTAGACTTTGATCAGTTCATGGATGCTGTTCGTCAGTTGGGGCTATATTGGCTGGTTCTGAATGAATCGGGTGACAGGCGTTAAAATGTCAGTATTACGATTACTCCTTATTGAAGATTCAGAGGATGACGCCTTGCTACTGGAGCGTGAACTGGAGCGTGGCGGTTATAAAACAGACTTGCGCCGGGTTGATGGTGAACGGGCCCTGGAAGAGGCGCTTAGTGACGGTGACTGGGACATGGTTATCACCGATCACAACCTCCCTGGCTTTAGTTCAGAACAAGCCATGAACATGGTCAAAGAAGTGGATATTGATATCCCTGTCATTATAGTCTCCGGCAGTATTGGTGAAGATGTAGCCGTAGCGGCCATGAAGACAGGTGCGCAAGATTACATCATGAAAGGTAATTTGCATCGGCTCGTCCCTGCAATAGAGCGAGAATTACGCGAAGCCGAGAACAGAAAGGTTTCACGGCGTGCGCAAGAAACAATCCATCACATGGCTTATCACGATGCACTGACAGGCCTTTCTAATCGACATGAATTTGAAAACCGCGTTAAACATGCATTGCATACAGCAGAAGTTGATAACAATACCCATGTATTGATTTACCTTGATCTTGACCAGTTTAAAATCATCAACGATACCTGTGGGCACCAGGCAGGCGATGAACTGTTGCGTCAGTTATCAGTATTACTTAAAGACGCCGTCAGAGAAGGTGATTGCCTCTCCCGACTGGGCGGCGATGAATTTGGCATTCTGTTAGAAAACTGCACGATCAAGCGAGCTGAATTTATTGCTAACAAAATACTGCAAATGATAAATGACTTTCATTTCATATGGGAAAACAAGGCGTTTACTGTTGGAGCCAGTATGGGAGTGGTGGCCATTGATAGTCATAATAAAAGTATTTCGGAAGTGCTTAAAAATGCTGATATTGCCTGTTATGTTGCCAAGGACAGGGGAAGAAACCGATTTCATTTATACCGGGCAGATGATAATGAACTGGCACTGCGTCATGGCGAAATGGAGTGGGTGGCCAGGATACAAACGGCCTTGCACGATGATCTTTTTGTTTTGCACAAACAATGCATATCGCCAATTTTAAAGAGCCAGGTCGATCGTACCTACTGTGAATTCCTGATTAGATTGCCGGGTAAAAATGATGAGTTGATATTGCCAGGCGCATTTCTGCCTGCGGCAGAACGCTATAATCTCATGCCCGCCATAGATCGGTGGGTGATCAAGACTGTTTTTGCCTTTTTGGCCAGAAAATTTGGCAATC
This sequence comes from Gammaproteobacteria bacterium, assembly GCA_013151795.1. Classification (GTDB taxonomy): domain Bacteria; phylum Pseudomonadota; class Gammaproteobacteria; order JAADHQ01; family JAADHQ01; genus JAADHQ01. Next base: position 10,235 of record JAADHQ010000067.1, read on the forward strand.
AGTCCGGCAAAGAAAACAAAAACCAGTACTTTATTAACCTTTCCGGCGCATCATTAAGTGACGAAGATTTTTTTTCATATATCAAAAAACAGTTTACAGTATTTGATATAGACCCGGGTATGATCTGTTTTGAAATAACAGAAACCGTTGCCATTACCAATCTGCAGGAAACCGTTGGTTTTATCAAAGAGATCAGAGCAATAGGCTGTAAAATTGCCCTGGATGATTTTGGCGCAGGGCTAAGTTCTTTTTCGTATCTGAAAGCCATTCCGGCAGACTATCTTAAAATTGACGGTAATTTTGTGCGTGATATTACGCACGACAAAATGGACAGGGCGATTGTCGAGTCAATTAATCAGATAGCAAAAGTTGCGGGTCTGCAGACCATTGCAGAATTTGTTGAGGACGAGGCTATATTGGAAGTAATAAAGGATATAGGCGTAGACTTTGCGCAAGGTTATGGTATTCAGGTGCCCGTGCCAATAGAAGAAGACTAGCGCCATATCCAGCCTTCATGGCTAAAATCGAGTATAAAACGCAGAGAATTTGATCGATTTATACCTTCCTGGTGGCCAGGGTGGTTTTATGAAAAATAAAATCAGGTTGGTCGGTTGTCAGACCTGTTTCCGTACACTCATACCCCGTTAATCTGATTTATTGTATCTCATTGTTTAGGCAGGAATTTTAAATAAACTTTGATTTTTTTTCCTTAAGTGGTTGACGGCGACCGAGAAGGCCGTATAATGCGCGCCTCCAGACATGATGGAAGCGGTGAATATCCTGCTTTTAGCGTCGGAAAAACCAGTGAAATAAGCACCATTTGTTATTGACCTGTATGTTTTTCGATGTATAATCGTCTGCTCGGTCGGGCAAGCTCCTGACTTTGTTTCTTTAAAAATTTAGATTAGATAATTTGTGTGGGTACTTGCGATGAATGTTCGAATTACGAAAAACATTCGTTACAAGTAACCTTGAAATTAATTTCAAATTTACTCTAGTAACGAGCCAGATTTGACTGTTAGATTAAACAGTCACCAGAAATTAAACTGAAGAGTTTGATCCTGGCTCAGATTGAACGCTGGTGGCATGCTTAACACATGCAAGTCGAACGGTAACAGGCAGAGCTTGCTCTGTGCTGACGAGTGGCGGACGGGTGAGTAATACATAGGTATCTGCCCAGTAGCGGGGGACAACCTGGTGAAAACCAGGCTAATACCGCATACGCCCTACGGGGGAAAGCAGGGGATCTTCGGACCTTGCACTATT
>JAADHQ010000155.1 GCA_013151795.1 Gammaproteobacteria bacterium
GTGGCTGCACTCAAACTGGCTTCGACATAACACTGGGTTAATGTTCGTAATGAATCAGCATTAATGTATTCTTTATAGTCTTTCTCATCTTTCGCTGTATCCGGTGCAGGGATAGTAAATAAAACATCATACAAACGAATTTCTGATTTAATAGCATGGCTGGCCGATACCCAATGAATAACACCTTTTACTTTTCTACCCTCTGGTTTTGCACCTAGTGTTTTTTCGTCATAACTGCAATGCAGCTCTATAACTTTTTCATGTTCATCCTTGATAACTTCATCACAACGGATAACATAGGCATTTCTTAATCGAACTTCGCCACCGGTAATCAATCGTTTGAATTTAGGCGGAGGAACTTCTTCAAAATCGTTAGCGTCAATAAAAATCTCTTTTGAAAAAGGTATTATGCGTTTACCCATTTCTTCATTTTGCGGATGATTAGCAGACTGTATTTCCTCTACCTGATCATCAGGGTAATTTGTAATAACAACCTTCAACGGATTAAGGACAGCCATACGTCGGGGAGCATTCTCGTTAAGATCATCACGGACACAACTTTCCAATGCACCCATTTCAATCATGTTATCGACCTTTGTTACACCAATACGATCACAAAATTCTCTAATCGACGCGGGGGTATAACCCCTGCGACGTAACCCGGCGATTGTTGGCATACGAGGATCATCCCAACCTTCCACATATCCACCTTCTACCAGCTCGGTTAATTTACGTTTACTCGTAATGGCATATTCAAGATTAAGGCGTGAGAACTCAATTTGTTGAGGGTGACAAGGTACATCCAGATTATCCAGGAACCAGTCGTACAATGGACGGTGATCTTCAAACTCCAGCGTACACAATGAGTGTGTAATACCCTCAATCGAGTCAGATAAACAATGGGTGAAGTCGTACATGGGATAAATACACCATGATTCTCCCGTTTGGTGGTGAATTACACCATGTCGTATTCGATAGATAGTCGGGTCACGCAGGTTCATATTGGGTGAGGCTATGTCAATTTTAGCACGTAAGACTTTAGTACCATCCTCAAACTCACCTTCACGCATTCGTTTAAAAAGATCCAGATTTACTTCTATCGTACGATTTCGAAATGGACTTTCTTTTCCCGGCTTCGTTAATGTACCCCTGTATTCACGAACCTGCTCTGCATTCAGGTCACATACATAGGCCAGACCTTTCTCGATTAATTGAATAGCATAATCATGTAATTGCTCAAAATAATCCGAAGCATAAAATTGATTTTCACCCCAGTCAAAACCCAGCCACTGGACGTCTTTCTTTATCGAACTCACAAACTCGATATCTTCCTTATGCGGATTAGTATCATCAAAACGCAGATGGCAAACACCTTGATAGTCTTTAGCAATACCAAAATTCAGACAAATAGACTTGGCATGACCAATATGTAAATAACCATTAGGTTCAGGAGGAAAGCGAGTAACAACCTTGCCTTCATTTTTGTTTGCCTGTAAATCTTCATCAATAGCATGACGAATAAAATTGACTGGCTTAACTGTTTCATCAGCGCTCATAATTACCCTCGACGCACATATAGTCTAAAAAGGAATATTTTATCCTGTCCTGTAGTAATGCGCCAGAAAAGCACTCGGAAGGAATGGCCAATAACAGAGAAATATCTATTTTGGGCCTAATAATTCTATTTGATAACCATCAGGATCTTCGACGAACGCAATGATTGTATTACCTGCATTCATGGGCCCTGCCTCTCTGATGATTTTTCCACCTTGCTGTTGAATTTTATTTGTTGCCTGATAGACATCTTTAACTTCTATCGCCAAATGACCAAAACCAGTGCCGACGTCATATTTTTTTGTATCCCAATTATGGGTTAACTCAATAACGCTGTTATCAGACTCATCACCATAGCCTACAAATGCCAACGTAAACTTGCCATCAGGGTAATCTTTTTTTCGTAATAATTTCATGCCTAATATATTGGTATAAAAATCGATAGATCGTTGTAATTCACCAACTCTTAACATGGTATGCAATAGCCTCATAATTCCTCCTGTTACAAATTAACGGACTGTTTGTCCAACTTATCAGAAAGAGGCAATGGTATATCTATATGGTATCCCTGAACATAATCAACACCAATATCTTTTAATCGCTCAAGGATATCCTTATCTTCAACAAATTCTGCTATGGTTTTGATCCCCATCAAATGACCTATCTTGTTAATCGATGCCACCATGGCGTAATCCACTGGATCATGTGCAATATCACGCACAAAACTACCATCAATCTTGAGAAAATCCACATCCAGATTTTTCAGGTATGCAAAAGAACTTAAACCACTACCGAAATCATCCAATGCAAATTGACAACCCAGGTCATGCAATCTGTCGATAAATACTTTTGCAGAATCCAGATTTGCCATCGCTGCAGTTTCAGTTATTTCAAAACAAATTATTGATGGCTCAATCTGATATTCCTTAAACCCTTCAATAATATAATTTAACATTGCATTGTCACCAACTGATTGGCCTGACAAATTTATCGTATAGTAATTATTTTGTTCTGACGAGTTCTGTATATAGGAAAAAACGCGCCGGATCACCCATCGGTCTATATCAGACATGAGATAATAACGTTCTGCTGCAGGAATAAAGGCACCTGGCAGGACAATATCTCCTTTCTCGTCAAGCATTCTTACCAGGATCTCCAGGTAATATTTATTTTCACAAAACACAGGCTGAATCGACTGACAATAAATAACAAACCTTTCATCATTTAATGCCTGCTGTATTCTGTTCACCCATTGCATTTCATTTTTATGTTTTACAAGTTCGGTATCACCGGATTTGTATTTATGTACGCGATTACGGCCTAAATCTTTTGCTACATAACATGCAGCATCTGCTTCACTCAATAGCTCTGTAATACTAACAATGTCTCTTGTGACCGGAACAATACCAATACTTACGCCGATTTCGAAATTCTTCTCCTCCCATGTAAAACGGAATGCCTTTACTGTTTTTCGAATTTCTTCTGCAATTTCTCCTGCTTTATCCAACGAACATCCACTTAATAATAAACCAAACTCATCACCACCAAGCCGGGCGAAGACATCATTCTTGCGCATATCCTGCTTCAGTACGACAACCAGCTGTTTTAACAATCTGTCCCCTGCTATATGTCCACAGGTATCATTCACTACTTTAAATTGATCAAGATCCATATAACATAATGCATGCTGATTTCCTGTTTTTTTACTGTCTTTTAATGCTGCCTCCAGACGATAATCAAACTCTCTTCGATTAATCAGCCCCGTTAACGCATCGTGTGTAGCTTGATATGACAACTGCTGCGTCAGTTTCCACATTTCGGAAACATCATGCATTACCATAACAACACCTTTAATTACACCGTCAACATCACGCATGGGTGACACAGTTAATTTAACAGAAAAACTGGTTCCATCTTTCCTGACAGCATGAATATGTTCAGCAAAAATTAAAACATCTTCCTTCTTTAAACATTTTTCAACTGGATCATCCAGAAGCACCTGGGTTGTTGCATCGAGGAAGTATAAGTATGATTTTAATGGTTGAGTATCGATACTTTCATCGGTACAACCAATCATCTGTTTTGCATAAGGATTAATGTAGAGTATATTTCCTGCAACATCGATAGTAATAACGCCATCCCCAATCGACTGCAATGTTATTTGCGCCCTTTCTTTTTCCTGGAACAATAAAGCTTCGGCTGTTTTTAATTCTGTAATATCTCTTGTTACTCCTTCCACACCGTCAATATCACCATCGCCATCGTAATGAAAATGAGCACTGGTAGATACCCACATAATCTTTCTACTCTTTCTGTACATGCGTGTCTGATAATTTTGTACGCTGCCACCACCTTCATTCAATGCCTCTATGAAATCAGCTCTACCTTCAGCATCAACATAAAGGTCCCTCAAATTTACACCCAACGTTTCTTCCAGATTGTAACCGAACATTTCCCTCACAGATCTCGATATGCTGATCAACCCACCATTCATATCTGTTCGATAATAAGTGTCCTGCATGTTATCAAGAATTGCACGCAAGTCTTTCTCGGAAGCACGTAAACGCCGATCATTACTCAATCGTTCCGTTATGTCATGCAATGACAGAACAACCCCTGTCCTTTCACCGTCAGTATTTATTATTTCCTGGCCATTGATTACAAGGTTTTTGCTTCCACTATCATCTTTGAAAATAACCTCATAATTACGTAACTGACTATCTCTTAAAACCTGATTAAACGGACTGTCTTCCCCTTTAACAAGTGATACACCATCAGCTTGATAAAAATCTATACACGACTGCCATAACTGTCCCTTTACGTCCGAAAAATCCAGCCCCAGAATATTACTTGCCCCATCATTTAATAATGTGATTCTGCTAGCGTTATCACACGCAATCACACCATCTGTAATATTATTCAAGGTTGCACCAAGAAATATTTTTTCCTGCTGCAATGATTGTTCCAGCTTAAGACTTTCCTGTATTTTTATCTCCAGATCACGCTGTGCTGACAACATTCTTCGATTCAAAAAAACCACATAACCCGTAAATACAGCCATCAAAATAATAACTACCAGGGAAAATATAAGCCATGAACGATATTTTTTCAGGAAAAGGGGCGACAGAAGCGTTTGTAAATTCTTATAGGGGCCGACCTGCAATGACTTCATTAAATCACGAACAGCCTGATAATTATTCGGGCTACTCCAACCTGTTATTTTAACGCTGCCAAATTGGAGTATATTTGCAGGCATATTGGTCAATACCTGAAAAATTTCACCTGCAACTCCATTATTAACGTGAGACAAATACGCAAACGACCACTCCGGGTATATTTCTGTACTTAATAAAAACGGGAAACCAACAATATGTCTTTCATTGATAATTTTAAAATCATGAAGGTTGATTGCACCTTTTGATGCAAGCAACTCAAGAATACCTGTCCTTACCGTGCCGGCATCAACCAACCCGTTTTTCACAGCCATTACGACTGCTGGCTGTGGAAATCCGCTAAACTGTAACTCCCTTATCTCGGTAAAGGGATCAATATTATATTTCTTCAACTCCCTCCACGCCATTTGAAACCCGCCAAAAGCATTGGGCTTTACGCCCATGAAGGTTTTTCCCTTTAGTTCTTCCAAAGAATTTATTTTCTTATTGTCCGCGCGCGTGAATATAACTGCACCAAATGAATCAATATTTTTCCCCTGATACATTTTTTTTAATGTGGCGATCGCAGTTATTCCATGCTGCTCTTGCAGCACAACAAAATCACTTGGATTAGTGAGAATTAAATCGACCCGCTTGCTTTCTACAGCATCACCGGTTTCAGATAAATCAAGCGGGAGGATCTGAAAACGATATTGCGGCAACTTGTTATTCAGGTATTGAGCCAGTGGTGACCAGTTTCTAAGCGCAGTATCACCACCTTTAATTGCCAACACCCCGATTTTCAACGGGATAACTTCAGCATAAGAGTAAACCGGCTTCATTATTACAACCAGAAGAAAAGCCAGTTTCAACCAATAAAAACCAGCACTTTCCGGCATATGCTTTTGAAAATATTTAAACATGTATTAACATACTATTCTGTTTTTTCTTCATATTGAAAACAGCAATCCATACTTTACGTTTAGTAAAATCACTTCTTCTTGGCTGCTATTCTCAAACGCAAGGCATTAAGCTTTATAAATCCCTCGGCATCTTTCTGATTATATGCACCTTCATCATCTTCAAAGGTTGCAATATTCTCGTCAAACAAGCTATCAGTATCTGATTTTCTTCCAACAACAGTGACATTCCCTTTATACAACTTCAATCTGACATGACCATTAACCGTCAGCTGTGATGCATCTATCATTTCCTGCAACATCAACCGCTCAGGACTCCACCAGTAACCGTTATAAATCATGCTGGCATACCTTGGCATTAATTCATCTTTTAAATGAGCAACTTCTCTGTCGAGGGTGATGGACTCAATAGCCCGATGTGCTTTAAGCATAATCGTGCCAGCAGGTGTTTCATAACAACCACGCGATTTCATGCCAACATAACGATTTTCGACAATATCATCACGTCCTATACCATTAGCTCCACCGATGCGATTTAATTCTTCCATCACTGTCGCGGCTGACACGGCCTTACCGTCTATCTCTACGATATCGCCCTTCCGGTAAGTCAGCTCAATATAGATTGCATTGTCTGGCGCCTCTTCAGGAGAGACCGTCCATCGCCACATATCATCTTCCGGTTCTGCCCACGGGTCTTCCAGAATGCCGCCCTCGTAAGATATATGCAATGAGTTAGCATCCATTGAGTAAGGTGATTTCTTACCCCGTTTTTGCTCGATGCTAATGTCATGTTCTTCAGCATAAGCCAATAATTTTTCTCTTGAGTTCAAGTCCCACTCACGCCAGGGAGCAATAACATGCACATCAGGCATCAAGGCATAAGCACCGAGCTCAAATCGAACCTGATCATTACCCTTGCCAGTTGCCCCATGTGAAATCGCATCTGCTCCGGTTGCCTTTGCTATCTCAATCAATCGTTTCGAGATCAACGGCCTGGCAATAGAAGTACCTAACAAATATTCACCTTCATAGACTGTATTTGCCCTGAACATGGGAAACACGTAATCACGCGCAAATTCTTCACGTAGATCTTCTATATAAATTTCCTTGATACCATAAGCCTCTGCCTTGGCTCGTGCAGGTTCAACTTCTTCACCCTGACCTATGTCAGCAGTAAAGGTAACCACTTCACAACCGTAAGTATCTTCCAGCCATTTCAGGATAACCGAGGTATCCAGACCACCGGAATAAGCCAATACGACTTTCTTGACTTCAGTTTTTGACATTCCTATCTCCTAGCAACAACGCACTATACAATTTTATTTTTTAATATAATTAGTTTACTACAAATTAGCATCCTGGATTATAAAATCAGGATTATCGAATCAACTCTACCCACACCCTTCGATTGCTGGCACGGCCTTTCTGAGTCATGTTTTTTCCCAGTGGTTTACGCTTACCAAAATACTTCACCGATAACTTGGATATCGACACGCCATTATCAATTAAATACTTTCTAACAGCGAGGGCACGCTGTTGAGACAAGGTATTATTGTATGTGTGTGTTCCTCTGCTATCAGTATGACCATTCACATTGGCCTTGATGACACTCGGATCGCGGGTTAAATAGGCAATAGCACCATCAAGGTCACGTCTGGCTTTTTTGCTCAGGTTGAATTTTGCACTGTCAAAATTCACCATGGTATTTCTTACATTCTTGAAATCATAAGGGATGATTTGACCCATGCAGGCACGAAACTCTCCCAATGACTCGCGGTATCTAACCGGGGACAACACTGCAGACACATCATCCCTCCCATCACCCCAATCTTTAAAATAGAAAATCGGTGTCATGCCCTGTTCAAGCTCGGACATCAGCCTCAGACTCATTTTACGGTTATAGCGAAACGGAGTCTCACCCTTCTGGTATTTGAAATCCCCCAGATCTCGCGGTTTTTCATTATTTTTCCACTCAGGTGCAATCGAACTCAGGCTAACCTTGCCTTTACGCACAGGAACCTGATCAACATAGAATCTGAATTTTGGCTGATAACCTGCTAATTGATAAAATTGCGCTTTACCAAACAACTTCACGGGATGCGTTAAGGTACACTTTAACGGCGAAGACGAAACTTCCCATACGGAATCTTCCAGTGTCGCTTCATAATGCAATGTTCCCGCATTAGCGCTGACATGGCTGAATAACAATAACAGGCTGACTATCAATAACCGCATAATAATTCCATGTAAAAAATATTACCCATACTTTTCAAGGTGTTGACTATAAAGCCTTGTATTTCGTCCAGGCCACAAAATCGTGTATTACCACATTAAGGTTAACGGTCTGACCGATATTTTCTTTATAGTCTTTGAGGCTGAAATTATGCTGATTACCGGCAATTCAAGCTTTTTTCTTTCTACTTCGACGTAAACGCGACAATAACCTTCTTGCCATCTCTCCAAACATCTCTGTTTGGGTAGGGTGCGGGTGAATTGCATGGGCTACCTGCTCCAGTGTCATGTCTCCTGCGACCATCATCACGCCTTCGCCGATGAGGGTATCCGCATGATCAGCCAGATAATGCACACCAATGACACGGTGACTCTTTTTATCGACAACGATCTTGATCATGCCATGGGTTTCATTGGTAATCATGGCCTTGGCATCGATACTCATGGGCATCTTGACCTCGACTGCATCCAGGCCTTTCGCTTTGGCCTGATCAACCGACAACCCAACAAACGCTGCCTCCGGACGGGTAAAGATTACTCCACTGTCCTTGTCCTGATCATAGGTCATGTCTTCACCCAGAATCGTCGCGGCCGCTACCCGGCCTTGCTGGCCTGCTGTGTGTGCGAGCATCAAACCACCAATAACATCACCGACAGCAAAGATATGCGGCACATTCGTGCGGCAACGTATATCGGCCTTGATAATACTGTTTTCAGACTCAACACCAGCCTTATCCAGCTGTAATGGCTCAAGCACAGGACGTTTTCCTGTGGCCATAATGACGTAATCACAGCCGAAGGTATGATCTTTGCCATCCTCACCGGTATAAACCAGTTTAACTGCACCGGCCTTACCCTTGATTGACTTGACCTTAGCCGATGTCTGAATGGTTAAATTAGGATCGTCATTCAGAACTGCGGTCAGGTGTTTGGCGATCTCGGGTTCTACTTCGGCCAGAATCCTGTCCTGTCCTTCCACTAGCAATACCTTGCTGCCGAAGTCCTGGAATATTTGTGCCATTTCCATGCCGATTGCACCACCACCAATAACACCTAAACGTTTCGGTGCTGATTCCAGCCCCCAGACGGTGTCTGATGTCAGTACACCACCCGCATCCAGTGCATCATGAGCACCAGGAATAGGTGGCACGAATGGTGGAGCACCTGTTGCAATAACAGCACAACCAAAACTCAGTCGCTCGCCTTTAACCCCATCACCCGCGGGTGCGCGTTGATGCGGATTATCATTGTTGCCTGACTGGTCTACAAAAACATTGTGATCATCTTCAAATCGTGCAAAACCTTGTATGACTTTTATCTTGACGCCCTTGTCAGTTTTAAGCGCCATATCGCCACGGGTTTCCAACACATATTTTCGTGTCTTTTCCAGTTTGCTCCAGTTCAGTTTTGCCTTGTTAGTACCTTCAACACCCAGGTGTTCATCATGGGCACGATCACGAATCCTGTCGGCCGCAGCTCGCCATGCCTTGGATGGAATGCATCCACGCCACAGGCATTCGCCGCCAGGGTATGGGCTGTCATTGATCATGGCAACCTTCAGGCCATGCGCAACCAGGTCACGGGCACAATCTTCACCGCCTGGTCCACCACCGATAACAACCACATCATAATCCCAGTTACCTTCAGGAATAGCAGGCCCTATGGGCCCCATCCATGTTTCAGGTTGTTCAATCAACCCTTTTAATGTATTCAGGTACAAGGCCACTTCGGCACCATTCACGACACGATGGTCCGCGGTAACCGTCAATGGCATACCATCCGGGCCTGCTGCTGCAATGGCCAGAATTGCGGCGGTTCCGGGCGTTGGAATAGCATCAAAGTAACTGACGCCCAGCATACCCATGTTAGATACCATAAAGGTTGGATTCGCGTATTCAGCAGGTTTGAGACGACGACTACGCGCGCGGCCTAGTAATTCTTTCCATTCATCATTCAGTGTTTCCAGACTACTGGATTCACAGGAACGCAAAACAGGCACAACCAGACCACCGCCATCAGCGGAAACTGCCATGCCAATATCCACATTTTTACGCTCGACTAATTTATCCGTGGGTTGGTAACACCAGTTCATTGTCGGGTGTTTTTGCATAGCCAGCGCACAGGCCTTGGCGATTGAAACGGTAACAGACACCCCTTTTTTCTTTGAGGCCTTGATCAGTGCCGCCGGTGCTGCATTAATAGTTACATGGAAAGTCGGCATGCTTAACGATGAAACCATGCTATGGCTGATGGCTTTCTCCATCGCATTCATTGCCCTGCCATTACCGGGCACGGCCACTTCTACAATGCTTGCACCTGATGTTGCAGTCCGGGCAGTTGAACCTGAACTCCCCATAACATCGGCAGCGGTAATAACACCGGCAGGGCCTTTGCCATTAACTGAATTTAAATCAACACCGGATTGACCTGCGATTTTGCGCGCATACGGTGTTGCGTATTTATTGTTAGGGCGTGCCGCCGGGGTTACTGAACCCGAAGACTGAATTTGATATGAACTGCCTGAGGATGATGTTGAAACAGTTGAACCCTGTTCTTCCGAAACCGACTGTCCACCAGCTGAAACTACTGACCCTTCCTTGATAACCTGATTTTCTTTCTCAACCAGATAAGCCATGGCTTCACCAACGGCAATAACACTGTCAACCTCAGTCATTGGGCCTGATAAGTAACCTTCACGGAACACTTCTACATCCATGATAGCTTTATCGGTTTCGACCTGAGCCACTATGTCACCGCGTTCGATCTTGTCGCCCAGTGCTTTTGTCCACTCAACAACTATGCCCTCTGTCATGGTATCTGAGAGCTGCGGCATTTTAATTGTGTTCACAACGCCTTCGGGTTCCTGACTACTGGCAGCAACCGGTTTATCAGCCGCCGTCGCAGCAACCGGTTCGGAAACTTCTGTTTCGGATTCTGCGGTTGCTGGTGCATCACCGTCTTGTTGCACTTCATTTTCAGATTCAACGATAAAGGCTATTGCACCGCCTACAGGTACAGTACTGTCAACTGCTGCAACAGGGCCTGACAAAAAACCATCACGAAATACTTCAACATCCATAATGGCCTTGTCAGTCTCAACCGTGGCAACAATATCACCACGCGCAATCTTATCGCCGATATTTTTTTCCCAGCTGACGAGCACGCCTTCGGTCATGGTATCCGACAATTGGGGCATTTTTATTACATAGGGTTCAGACATAGTTATCCAGTATCGATTAGCTAGTAATGTTTAACGCCAGCCGGAAAGATCCAGCCGGGTTAACCATGTTTTATTTTCCAAACATTTCAAGAGCAGCCTTGACAACATCCTGGGCTGTCGGAATAGCTGCTTTTTCAAGTGTATGGTTATAAGGAATAGGCACATTAACTGCAGAAACACGCACCGGTGGCGCATCCAGTTCATAGAAACATTCTTCATTTATGATGGCCATCACTTCAGAGCCTACACCCACAGCAGGTTCTGCTTCTTCTGCTATTAATGCGCGATGCGTTTTACTGACAGAGGCAGCAATACCGGCACGGTCGAGTGGGTTCAATGTATAAAGGTCAATCACTTCAGCATCAATCCATGCTGTTTGGCAAGAATGTCTGCTGCCTGATTACACCAGTGTACTGATATATTATAACCAAACAGGGTTATATCCTTACCGCTACGAGCAACCTCTGAACCTTCCAGTGGCAAGAAAAATTCTTCATCAGGCACCTCGCCTTTCATGTTGTACATAAGCTCATGTTCATTAATGAACACAGGGTCATCACAACGAATGGCCGATTTAAGCAAGCCATAAGCCTGCCTCGGGTTTGATGGTGTCACTACACGCAAACCGGCAATGCCCATAAATACTTTTTCCATACGCGCAGAATGCTGTGCGCCTAGCTGATGCGCTGTACCACCTGGCGAACGCACAACAATCGGTGCGCGTAACTGGCCGC
>JAADHQ010000011.1 GCA_013151795.1 Gammaproteobacteria bacterium
CGTAAAGGCAGGGCAGGGTCTACGATTGCAAATTCACCTGTTTCGTTGCCTTCATCATCAGTTTCAGGTTGTGGTTTAACTTCTGTGGGGCTAGGCAAGTAATCTACGACCGCATCGAGCACTAACTGAATACCTTTGTTTTTGAAGGCAGATCCACAATAAGTCGGGAAGAAATTTAGTAAGATAGTACCTTTTCGAATGCAGCGCTTGATGTCATCGATAGAAGGCTCTTCTCCGTCGAGATAGGCTCCCATAAGATCATCATCTTCATCAAGTGCTTTTTCGATGAGTTGTTCACGCCATTCCTCAATGGCATCAGCCATGTCTGCAGGTGGTTCTTCAACCGTGTAATTTTCAGGTTGGCCAGAATCATCCCATACATAGGCTTTACGGGTTAACAGATCAACAACACCGATGAAGTCATCTTCTTCACCTATAGGAAGGACCATCACCAGAGGATTAGCGCCCAGGACTTTTTCTACCTGCTTAACAACACGGTAAAAATCAGCACCTAACCTGTCCATTTTGTTAACAAAAATAATACGGGCTACTTCGGACTCATTTGCATAACGCCAGTTGGTTTCTGATTGAGGCTCAACACCACCAGAGCCACAGAATACACCTACACCGCCATCAAGTACTTTTAGAGACCGGTATACTTCAATCGTGAAGTCAACGTGCCCCGGGGTATCGATAATGTTCATACGATGGCCTTTCCATTCGCATGAAGTTGCAGCTGACTGAATCGTTATTCCGCGTTCTGCTTCCTGCTCCATGAAGTCCGTGGTCGCTTCACCATCGTGTACTTCACCCGTTTTATGAATTTTACCGGTGAGCTTAAGAATTCGTTCAGTGGTGGTGGTTTTACCCGCATCTACGTGAGCGAAGATACCAATGTTTCTGTAATGCGTTAGGTCTGTCATGTTTACACTCTAAAAAAAGTTGGCTGGAAAATTAGGTGAGCGATCTTAAGTTGTGCTTGTGTATCAGGTGTCTTGATCGTTTATTCAGACGAAGTGCTACTGTCCTGATAGTGAAGCCGCCTCAAGTGACGAAGTGACATTATAGTTAAAAATCACTTCCAGCTCATTCAGTTTCAAAAGGGCGATATTCTACCTGAATTTGAAGCATTTAAGGAGAGAAATATTGTAAATAGTGTAAATTTATATGTGAATAGCTTGTTAATAATTGATGTGTAACCTATTGTATTTATTGGGTATTAATTAATCTTCCAGACTGACCGCAAATAAATACATAAATATCAATAGGTTAAAATAAATTTATCGGCGAGCGTAAATTTGGAAAAAGCGTGATTTCCTGGTTATTTATCAGATTTTAATATTATTAAACATATCAGCGATCGCCTTTAATAATGCTGCTCATCATTTTTATATGGTCATGTCGGTCATTTAGGCAGGGAATATAGTTAAATATTTTGCCCCCGGACTGCAAAAATATATCTCTATTTTGCATAGCTGTTTCTTCTATGGTTTCCAGGCAGTCAGCAGAAAACCCGGGGCAAATGATATCGACACTATTAGTACCGCCAGCAGCCCAGGATTCCAGCATTTTATCAGCATAAGGCTGGATCCATTCCTCTACACCAAAACGTGACTGAAAAGCACATGCCCACGACTTGTCGGGGAGCTGTAGTTTTTCTGCAAGTAATTCGGCAGTTTGCAGGCATTGTTCCTGATATGGATCACCAGCGGTGATGTAATTTTTAGGTAGGCCGTGGAAAGACATCATTAACCGTTCTGATTGCCCGTGCTCAGTCCAATGTTCTTTTATACTGTTAGCGAGCGCACTAATATAATTATCATTGTTATGATATGCGCCGGATAAAATGATTTCAGGGATATTTCTTATTTTGCTAATTGTCTGGCTAACAGCATCATAGATGGATGCTGTAGTTGTGGCTGAGTATTGAGGGTACAACGGAAGTACTATCAATTTATCGATATTTTTTTGTAGCAATGATTCGATGCCATGGGAGATAGACGGGTTACCATAACGCATGGCAAGCTCAACAATGAAATCAGCATCAGGATTGTTGGTTAATATTTTTTGCAGGGCGTCAGATTGTTTTAGCGAGAACTCCATGAGAGGAGAACCATTTTCTGTCCATACTTTTTGATAGGCTTTTGCTGCTCGTTTTGGTCTGACATTAAGAATAATTCCGTATAAAATAATTTTCCATATCCAACGCGGTTTTTCAATTACGCGAGGGTCGGATAAGAATTCAGCCAGATACTTTCTTAGCGCTTTGGCAGTAGGTGCATCAGGTGTACCCAGGTTGGTGAGCAAGACACCGATACGGGGTTTGAAGTCCAGGTTACTCATGTATGATTTATTCTGATTTCCACATTTTCGCTTTTTCAGGATTCTTTGGAATTCCAAACATTCCTTTTGTGTAAATTTCAAATAAGGCAACTCGTGATGCCTTAGCGCCGTTAAAAGCAGATTTTTCCAGTAATTTTAAAGCTTTGGCAGTATCTTTTTTGACGCCTACACCTTGCAGGTACAACATAGCAAGCCCATGTTGAGATCCCGGCTGTTTATTTTTCACGCCGGATTCAAATAATTCAAATAATGATTTAGCTGCAGGAGGGTAGCCTTGTTTGGCTGATTCCTTTAACCATTTTACTGCTTCGGCCTGATTTTTTTCCTTTAAACCAATTCCATTAAACAACATAGTCGCAAAAATATGCTGAGCCACAGGATCACCCATTAACCCTGCCTGGTAAAAAAGTTTAGCGGCTTTGGGCAAGTCTTTTTTAGTGCCTTTACCATTCATGAAGAAATCACCGAGTTTGGTAATGGCAAGGCGGCTACCTGATCTGGCTGCTTTTTGATAATAAAGTAATGACTTTTTAAGGTCTTTTTTAGTGCCTTTTCCATGCTCCAGAAATCGCGCAATATTAAATACGCCTTCAGGATCGCCGACAGAGGCGAGAATTTTGTACTGTTTGTAAGCAGATTTGTATTTTTTATTCTTTAACGCTTTGGTTGCTTTGGCCATAACACTAAAGTAGTCAGGCGATTTTTTTATGTAATCGGTAATAGCAGAAGCAATTTTTTGTTGTGTTTTTTGGACACGGTTAACTGCAGCGGGCAGGCTGCCGCCAACAGTAATCAGTGTAACGTTGGGTGTCAGCTGGAATTCATGTTGTATGGTGGTAATATCGGTAAGTGCACCACTGTATTCGTAAGACATAAACGAATTTTTTCCAATGGTTTTCAAGCCGCACTGTATTACTTTTATATCTTTTTTATATAGTTTTTTTAGCTCTTCACCGATAGTTTTACATATTATGTCGGCTTGCTTTTTAGTTCGTGCAGTCGCGCCAACACCTTTTTGAAGGCTGATATTATTATTGAAATCCTTGGTAGAGTATTTTTTGTCAAATATAAATTCTACATTGCCCTCTTTAATACGCTGTAATAATGCTTCAAATTTCTTATCATTGATGCCTATGAGTTTAAGGCTCTTCAATGTTTCATCTTTAAATTTTGCAGATATTTGCTGTTTACCAAGTGGTAGCCAGTCATCATCAAGTTCGACTTTGAAGCCGGTATCGCTCTTGAATATTGCAGCATTCGAGTTTAGTGCGAGCAGTAATAACAATGGTATCAGGGATATGTATTTCATGAAGGTATATTCTGTCATGTTAGCGATAAAGCTAAAGTGTAACATTTTAAGGAAATGAATGTAAAAGTGCTTGATCTATCAAGCACTTTTACAGGTGTAAGCTAATTCAGAGTAAATAGATGCATTTAACTCTGGTTTACGTGTACATCCATTTGAGGGTAAGGAAGAGAAATCCCTTTTTCATCGAAGGTGATTTTAATTTTTTCGTTCAGATCAAATTTGACTGCCCAGTAGTCACCTGATTTCACCCAGGGTCTGACGGCAAAATTAACACTGCTATCGGCTAATTCAGCAACCGCGATCAACGGTACAGGGTCAGTTAATATTCTATCGTCAGCATCGATAATCCCTTGTAAAATGTCGCGCGCAGATTTAATGTTACTATCATAGCTAATACCGATAACCATATCGATGCGACGTGTTTCACGCGCTGAGTAATTTGTGATTACCCCTCCATAAATAGCGCCATTGGGCACAATAATTTCACGGTTATCACCGGTTTTCATTGTCGTGCTGAAGATGTTTATTTTTTCTACTGTACCGGAAATGCCGGCAGCTTCAATAAAATCACCGGAAGTAAATGGCCTGAAGATAATTAGCATGACACCAGAGGCAAAATTTTGCAGGGAGCTTTGCAGCGCCAGACCAATGGCGAGACCCGCCGCACCTAATAATGCAACCAGAGAGGTTGTGTTTATGCCCAATTGGTCCATCGCCGCTATAATGACGAACAGTAATAGAATTGTTTTTATTATCGACGAGATAAAATCGATGAGGATGTTATCAAGCTTTGAGCGCTTGAGTATTCTGACAAGAAGCCCGCTTAGTAAATTAATGACCAGTTTACCTATAATAAAGATAACCAGTGCAAGGGTAATATTCAGACCCCACGGGATAATATAACTGTCTATTATAATTTTGATGTCAAAGTTTTCCATAACGCTCTCCTGGGGAATATTATCATCTGTGTTTATACTACGGATAATTACAGGGAGCAACATATACTATTTTTATATGGGGCAGGCTGTTTTTCACAGGAAATAAGTTGTTATTATAGTTTTATGGCATACATTAAAATTGTCGGGAATAAAAAATCAGGGTTATACCGGATAGTAGTGTTACCTGTATAGCAAGAACCAAAAAACTGAACCGCAAAAATCTACCTTTCCCAAAAAGATGTTCTTTGCGCTCTCTGCGTCCTTTGCGTCATTAATATCCAACTCGAAAACCATCATAACCCGGCACCACGTCTGCCTTTTGTAAACAAGTTGATAATTTATCATATCATTGATGTTTGTTGTTCTGTGTTGTTTGGGTTGAATATCTTTATCGCAAAGGCCGCGGAGAGCGCAAAGTCTTAAATGAGGGTCACCTCTATGTCATTGGTCTCTTATGCTTTTTATAAAGCGTAAAATTTAAAAAGTGATTTTATTATTATCGAAATAGCTATTATTTTGTGTGATATTGCTTGCTAAGATCATGAACGGCTTCGACGAGTGCGCCGGTATGCTCAGGATTAATTGTTGGGTGAATGCCGTGGCCGAGGTTAAATACATGTCCATTACCGTGCCCAAAGCTTTTTAGGATGTGGGCGACTTCTTGTTTGATTCGCTCAGGTGAAGCATATAATACGCATGGGTCCATGTTACCTTGCAATGCAACGCGATCCCCGATTCTTGCACGTGCATCTTTCAATTCTATCGTCCAGTCCAGTCCGACGGCATCACAGCCGGAATCGGCAATGTCTTCAAGCCACTGAGCGCCGCCTTTGGTAAATATAACAACAGGCACCTTTCTGCCATCATTTTCACGTGTTAGTTGGCTGACAATCTTTTTCATATATTGTAATGAAAATTCACGATAGTTCTGGGTGTTAAGTGAACCACCCCAGGTATCAAATATCATCACTGACTGGGCGCCTGCAGCTATCTGTGCATTGAGGTATGAGGCGACAGACTGGCTTAATTTATCAAGTAACTGGTGCATGAGGTCGGGGCGATCAAACATCATGGATTTAGTATTGGCAAATACTTTTGCGCTACCGCCTTCTACCATGTAGGTTGCAAGCGTCCAGGGGCTGCCGGAAAATCCAATCAGAGGGACTTTGCCACCTAATTCCTGGCGAATGAGTCGAACCGCATCCATGACATAACCAAGGTCATCTTCCGGGTCCGGGATACCGATTTTCTTCAGGTCAGCTTCGCTTCTTATGGTATTTTTAAATTTTGGACCTTCACCTTCAGTAAAATATAAACCCAGACCCATGGCATCAGGGATTGTGAGGATATCGGAAAATAGTATCGCAGCATCAAGTGGGAAACGTTCCAGAGGTTGCAGGGTCACTTCACAGGCAAGTTCAGGTGTTTTGCATAATGTAAGGAAGTCCCCTGCTTTTTGACGCGTAGCACGGTATTCAGGCAGGTATCGTCCGGCCTGGCGCATGACCCAGATAGGTGTGGTTTCAACAGGTTCACGTAAAAGAGCACGTAATAGCAAGTCATTTTTTAATTCGGGTTTTGTGCTCATTTTTATTCAGGGCTCTCTGTTTATTGATTATTTGACCATCTTGTAAAATATAACAAGTGCTCTCCACTTGCCGGATTTGCAAGAAATCCAGCATATTTACGATCGTTTCGCCCTATGTGCAAGAAAGGCAAACCAGTTTCGTCAAATTTGATGATAGAGGAGTATAACGGCTAGGTCTGAAGGGTTCAATTCTCTCGTTTGCCGGAGATTGAGAATTATTGAAGTTTTTTATTGAAGCCGCAGTATTATTACTTTTTGCCCGTTTTTATTTCATTTTGTACAACATTAAACAAGCGAGGCCAGGGTCGATTTCTTTGTATCGAGGCAGGGAGGCTGCGTATATCGCCCATTATTGATGCCTTACTACGTGCAACGCCATAAATAAGCACAAACCAGTCATTATTGTTACGTTTGACGCGGTAGATAGCGGTTTTACCTTTCAGGGAAGACTTATTCGCATATTTTATAAGTGCGTCGGGTTTCGAGGACGCCATTATCTGGGCTGTCGCATCATTTTTGTTTTGTTTTAATATCCATTTTTTCCCGTTGATATGATTTTTAGCTAACAAAGTGTCCAGTGGATCAGCCGCTGTTGGTTTGGTTTTATTTGGTGTTCTGGTCAGTTGAGTGCCATTACTGATTTTTTTTGCAGCCGATGGTTCTTTAGATAAGGGAGCTTTTATATTGTTAAGCACTTTTGGTTTGTTTTCTGCAGGGGGTGGTATTTTCTTGTTAAGTGATAATGCAGGGATGGTTTCCCAGTTTATTGTTTTGTCATCGGGGATACTTGCCAGTTTTGCAGGTGGTGTGACCGGTAATGTCAGTATTTCATTTTTAGAATTATTATCTTTTGTTGATGTGTTTTGTATTGCCTGGTTTATTTCATTCTGAAAATAGAGGACTGTAGAAATTGCAATGATCGCGACAAAAGACATGAGGATTCCTGGCTTCAGGAAGGCAGGTAATGAACGTTTAGCAGATTGTTTTTTTGGAGGTTCTGGCTTGACGCGTTTAGGTTCTTTTTTTGTGTGGACAGGTTTATTAAGCAGGGTTTCATGTGCGTACTGATGTATTTTTATAAAATTACCCTGAGAGTTTTTTTGTATAGTGATGAGCTCCTTCTCAGAGAAGGGAAGTTCATTTGTATATCCAGCCGTACGTAATCGGTGTGATATGTATGCCTTTGTTTGTTCAATATCAAGCCCGAACACCTGAATAAAGTGCAAGCGATCTTTTAGTTCTGCTAATTCGGAATTATGTGATGGCTGGGTGAATAAAATAATGCGGCATGGTGATGGGGTTTGACTATTGTCACTTTGCAGATCCAGTAATGTTTTTAAGGTTTGTGACGAGAGTGTGTACGCATCATCTACCAGGATAACAGGGATACGATTATTACGATGAAGTGTTGTTATCTTTTCGCGAATAAGTTCATGCATAACCTGATTTGCAAGGTTATCGGGTAAATTCATATCACGTGAAAGGCAGGCCAGTAAGTCATTTTCAGTAGTATCTGTATTCGCTGTTATGTTATAGATTTCAAAATTGTTAGACGGCCGAGCTATAAACTGATTTAGAAGGGTTGTCTTCCCGACACCTTGTTCTCCGCTTATGATTAATATCATGTCACTGGACTGCACTAAATGTGATAATTGATCAAGATGTTGTTGACGATCGGGTTCTATAAAATATTGATTGCCTGGAATATCGGAAGAAAAGGGTAATGTGTTTAATCCAAGCGTTTCCAGATAGGGCGCCAGTGTTTTTTCAACGTTTGAGTCTATAGCGGTGTTGTCAGATTGTTTGTTATTGTTCTGCAATGCTCTCACCTTGTGAAAAGACGATGTTGTAGCCGCGATTTACCTGTCGGTCCTTTGCTTTTGCAAGAGCATCGATAGCATCGTATTTGTCTTTAAAATACTCTTTGGTTACCTTTCCGGAGGAACCCTGGTAGCCACTTTCCTTAACCAGTGTCCAGCCATCTAACAAGTCCTCTTGTAAGTGAAGATGAAAGAAACGTGGAGGCTTATCGCCGAACGCGGCAGTTTGCATATAGATCCGCATGTGTAACCCATTTATTCAGGATTCATCGTAGCTTTGCAATAATTAGACTGCATATCAAATTTCAGCGGGCAGAGACGATTCCAGATTTTAAGATGATGATTATATTATGGGCGAATTAATACGAATGTAAAGCAATTTCAGTAGCTTATACATGTTTTAAGTTGGTAGGAATGGAATCAGGTGGGTTCAAGAGGATCAAGAAGTCGTCGGTATTCGCGTATGGCATAGCGATCTGTCATGCCAGCAATATAATCAGCAACGGCTCTTGCTTTTCCGCTTGCTCCTTGCTCAGACTCCAATGCTCGTGCGCGATTACCTGCATCAGGTGGCAACAAACGGGTATCATGCATAAAGGTATCGAATAATTTATGAATTATTGTAATTGCCTTTGATGACATGCGATGAACGCGGTAATGGCGGTACAGATTTTTGTGAAGAAAACGTTTCAGATCAATATTTTTTTGATGCATCTCATCGCTGAATACAACGAGTGATTTGCCCGCTTTACGAACGTCTTCAATATTATCAGGACGGGCCAGTTGTAATAATTTATTGGTGGAATTAATCAGGTCACTAACCTGCATGTTAATAATTCGTCGAACTACCTCATAGGTTGTGCGTCTTTCATTGAGCTGAGGATAAAGGCTGATTACTTCCTGATAGGGTTCCGCAAAAAGTGCCACGTCTTTAAGCTGATTGAGATTGATGAGTCCTGACCTTAGTCCATCATCTACATCGTGGCTATTGTATGCGATTGCATCTGCCAGATTAGTGAGCTGAGCTTCAAGGCTGGGTTGAGTATTGTCAATAAAGCGATGACCAATATCACCCAGCTCACGGGCATTCGGAATGGAGCAGTGTTTCAGGATACCTTCGCGACATTCGAAGGTCAGATTAATGCCCTGGAATTCGGCGTAACGTTCTTCCAGTTCATCTACTACGCGGAGCGATTGCAGATTATGTTCAAACCCGCCATATTCACGCATTTTTTCGTTTAACGCATCCTGGCCGGCATGCCCGAATGGCGTATGTCCAAGGTCATGAGCAAGGGCTATGGCCTCGGTAAGGTCTTCATTAAGATCGAGTGCTCGGGCAATTGTGCGCGCAATTTGAGCGACTTCAACTGAATGTGTGAGCCGGGTGCGATACAAATCACCCTCATGATTAACAAAGACCTGCGTTTTATATTCAAGCCGCCTGAAAGCAGCAGAATGGATAATGCGATCTCTGTCTCGTTGAAATTCAGTGCGGTGGCCTGGAGCAGGCTCATGAAATCGCCGGCCGCGTGATGTCGCATCAGATGCTGCATAGCTGGCAAGATGTGTTGTCATTTGTCCAGAACCTGGCTATTGCATCGTGGCATTTCATTAAGCATATCGATAAGGAGATTATGTTGAATGTCCTCCGTAATAAAACTTTTACCAATGCCTTTCATAAGAATGAATCGCAGCTTACCGGCTAAAACTTTTTTATCTACAGACATGTGTTTAATAAATTCATCTGTGCTCACTTCTTCTGGAGCAAATGTAGGGAGTCTGGATTTCTGCAAGATATCTTTAATACGCTCCAGATCTTCACTGGACATCCATCCGTGACGAGCAGACAAATTTGCCGCCATATACATGCCACTGGCAACAGCTTCACCGTGTAGCCAGGTTCCATACCCGGTTCCGGTTTCTATTGCGTGGCCAAAGGTGTGCCCTAAATTAAGCAGGGCTCGCTGCCCCCCTTCACGTTCATCTGCTGCGACAACCCTGGCTTTATTTTGACATGAGCATTCAATTGCGTAGGCAAGGGCCTCAGTATCTCTTGCAAGTAATGATTTTATGTTTTCTTCTAACCAGAGAAAGAATTCATAATCATTAATCATCCCGTATTTAATAACCTCTGCAATGCCGGCACTCAGTTGACGGTCATCAAGGGTATTCAGGGTGTCTGTATCAGCTATCACGCATTGGGGTTGGTGAAAAGCGCCGATCATATTTTTACCGAGAGGGTGATTAACACCTGTTTTTCCACCTACTGATGAATCAACCTGTGCAAGCAATGTGGTCGGGATCTGGATAAAGTTGATCCCCCTTTGGTAACAAGCTGCAGCAAATCCTGTGATATCACCTATAACCCCGCCTCCGAGAGCAATCAGAGTAGCTGTTCGGTTAAATCGGTTGGCTAGTAACTTATCAAAAATAAGCTGTGTGGTCGCCATGGTTTTATATTCTTCACCATCGGGTAAAATAATAGCATCATTATCAAATGCAGAAAGTGACTCAAGGGTTTTCTCCAGATATAAGGGGGCAACAGTATCATTAGTGACAACCAGAACCTGCTTGCCAGGTATATGCCGGGTAAGCAAATCTGATTTACCCAATATTCGGGTATCGATATAAATGGGGTAGCTTCGCTCCCCAAGGTCGACTGTTAGTGTTTTCATTCTTGCCATTTTATACTGAAATCTGCATGAACAGTACTTATAAGGCCGAATTTATTATATGGGGTGTAATTTAACTGGTTTTCATGATTTCAAGGGTATTGATGATCTCATGGCTAACCGAGTGAATCGATCGACCGTCCGTATCGATAATGAAATCTGCAATTTCTCGATACAGGGGGTCACGTGTATTAAACAAATCGGTTAGTTTTTGTTTGGGATTTTTTGTTTGCAGTAGCGGACGATTCTGATCGCGGTGTGTCCGTTGGAGTTGCTGGTTTACAGTTGCATGCAAATAAATTACTTTTCCGCGATTTTTCAAGTGGTTGCGATTTTGTTCATTAAGTATAGATCCCCCTCCGGTAGCAAGGACGATGGGGTGTTGCTGGGTTAGCGTGTCTATCATCTGTGCTTCGCGTTGACGAAAACCTGCTTCGCCTTCCAGCTCAAAAATAAGCGGGATGCTGGCCCCTGTATGTCGTTCAATTTCTTTATCACTATCTATAAATTCAGCGCCAATGACGTGCGCAAGGCGCTTGCCAATCGTTGATTTGCCTGCACCCATTGGGCCAATAAGGAAAATATTACAAGGCGTATTCATTTTGTGTTTGCTATACCGCAAAAAAAAGGTCGAGGAGTAATGATTGTATATCTGGGGCTAGTGTATCGTTAATTACTGCCGAACTCCAATTGATAGGCGTGTGTTTTGAGGGGTCTTTGGTTAATCGAAGTCGAAGAGTTTGTATTATGCATGTATGCAGGCTTTCGCGCTAAAACATCCTTTATCCATAATGAACTCGAATTACTTTAAAAATTTCAGGCATAAAAAACCCGCAGCACCCAATTCAGGATGTTGCGGGTTTTTTTATGTTTTACTGGATGGCTGTTTTCAGGTCATCTTTTATGATTTTAGGTGTAACGAATATCAGCAATTCCGAGCGATTATCGCGATCACTGTTAGTCTTGAAGAGGTTGCCAACAACAGGCAAATCTGCAAAAAACGGAACACGGGATTGGCCTTTTACCTTGCTTTGCTCGTAGATGCCACCCAGAACAATGGTCTCACCATTCGAAACCAGCGTCTGTGTTTCGATCGATGCTTCGAGTATCAATACTGGGAACCCCGTTGAATATCGCTCCTATGCTGTCCTTATTAACTTGCAGATCAAGAATAATCTGGTCATCAGGGGTGATTTGAGGGGTAACCGTCAGGCTTAATGCTGCAGTTTTGAATGAAACAGCCGTAGCTCCACTCGATGCCGCTCGCTGGTAAGGGATTTCAACACCGGACTTTATTGTTGCCGATTTCTGATTGGCCGTTATGACTTTAGGACTTGAGATGATCTCACCCTGGCCTTCGGTTTGCAGAGCAGATAGTTCAAGCTGAACGACGGCGCTATTGGCTCTGGCAATGGCCAGGCCAACGGTTCCCCCGCCCGTTGCAGGCAGGTCAAATATCAAATCCCCTGTAGCAACGCTCGGAGTGGTTCCTGAAATGCCGCCACCACCAAGAGATGTTGTATATTGACCATTGGTTCTCTGTCCGGCTATACCAAATCTGACTCCCATGTTCTGGGTAAAATCACGATTAGCTATAACAATTCTTGATTCAATCAAGACTTGTCTTACCGGGATATCCAGTTTTCCGATAACAGCCCTTATTTGTGCCAGTTTGTCTGATGTATCCTGGATAAGCAGGGTGTTGGTTCTGTTATCAATGGTGATGCTTCCACGTTTGGACAGCAGGTTATTGTTGTTGCTTTTGAGTAAGGTGGCAATGTCACTGCCCTTGGCATAATTAATCTGGAACCACTCTGTTCTAAGGGGAGCCAGTTCTTCTATCTGTTTTTGAGATGCAAGTTCAAGTTTTTCACGGGTTGCTATTTCTGCACTCGGGGCAATCAATACAACATTGCCAGTTTGGCGCATACCCAGTCCTTTTGTTTTCAGGATAATATCCATCGCCTGATCCCAGGGAACGTTTTTGAGTTTTAAACTCAGGTTACCAGAAACACTATCACTGATGACAAGGTTTAGCCCGGTGAATTCACCCAGGATAAGTAAAACCGCTCGCACATCGATATTCTGGAAATTGAGTGATAGTTTTTCGCCGGTATAACCTATGCGTTTCTTTCTCTCAATTTCGGCCTGTTGTTTTGTTAATGGTTTTACCTCAATGGTGTATACATTATCTGTTTGAAAAGCAAGATGGTCGTAGTTGTCATTTACGGGCGTAATAACCAGTTGGGTGTTGTTACCGCGAATTAAGGTGTCAATTGATTTCACGGGTGTTGCAAAATCAATAACGTCAAGACGACGAATCAGTTCGTCAATAATGGTGCTGTTTGAGAAATCAACAAGAATCTTGCCACCTTCCTGACGCATGTCAATTTTTGTGCTTGAATCAGACATGGTAATGATAATTCTTCCTTCACCTTTTTCACCTCTGCGGAAATCAACCTGTTTAATTTCATGTTTTGCAGTGTTGACAAAAGGATGTTTGGTGCTATTTGCTTGTGATGTAGCGGCAATAGTTGACCCTGCACCCGCTCCGTCAAGTGTGATGGAAATTTGATTGCCATTGACACTTGTTTGGTAAGCGACCAGTTTGGATAGATTGATAACGATACGAGTACGGCCCTTCGCTTCTATGGTATTGATGCTTTTTGCCATGCCGATGCCAATTCGCATGTTGCGTTTTTTTAATTTATTTTTTGTGTTGGCAAGATCCAGTGCTATTCGGGCGGGGTTATCTATAGTGAAGCTCAGGGGGTTGCTTGCTGCTTCTGATAAAGTTAGTTTAATCAGAACGCGATCTCCCGGCATTGATGATATATTGATATCCTGAAGCGAGTTTCCTGCTGCGAATACAGTTGTTCCCACCAGCCATAAAGACATGAGTAGGAATATTTTTCGAATAGTCATGTTGGATCCTTTTTTTGCATATAACGCATAATCTTTGGTCATGGGGTTTTTCCTGGTGCGAATATTCATTTTCATTATTTGCTATTCTCCATGGCTACTGATGCAGGGCGTTCCATCCAGTCACCCAGTCCATCAGGTACAATTTCCGACAAATGAATTTTATCCTCGGTGATTTTGATGATCTTGCCATGGTTTTGGCCAATGTAATTACCTGTTTTTATACGGTGTACGGTGCCATCATTGGTTCTTATCAATGCCCACAAGGTTTGTTTCTGTTTGAGTGTGCCAACCATCCTCAATGCATCTAGCGGGAAGGTTTCGAGAAGTTCTCTAGCCCGGCCTTCGACAGGTTTAGGGCCTTTTCCTTTTCCGATTATTTTAACTGTTTTGGATTGCTGGATAACAGCGGGTTCAAACGGGTCTTTCAGGTGTCCCGCAGTGTAACTAAAAGTTTCATACGGTTTGATTTCTGGAAGAGGTTGTAATTTGGGGCGTTGTTTCGTTTTTGCATCTTGTACAAATTTATGCAGAGGGCTGATGTCTGAACTGCAGGCACCCAAGCTTATAGCAACAATAGACGAAAGCAAAGCTGCATGGTATTGACGAGGTAATTTATATTTACTCATTATTTTTTACCCTCGTCATCAATCAATGATCGGTATGTCTTTGCTGTTGCAGTCATGACCATTTTGTTGCCTTTTCCCTTGCGAGAGAGATTGATGTTATGTAGCGTGACGATGCGTGGTAAAGCGGCAATACCGCTGGCAAAAGTGCCAAACTCATGATATGTCCCGGTTACTTTGATCTTTATAGGTAGTTCAGCATAGAAATCTTTTTGACTTTCACGGCTAGGTTTGAAGAGTTCAAATTCAAGGCCACTTGCCAGGCCGGTTTGAGAGATATCGACGAGTAGTTCAGGTACTTCTGTGCGATTTGGAAGTTGACGACTGAGTTTTTTAAAGTCAGTTCGCATTTCTTCCAGCTGCGCTTTTAGCTGGTCAATTATTGCAGCTTTAGCAGCTTTAATCATCAGGCGTTGTTTTAACACCTCTTCCTTTTTTTGAACTTTTTCAAGATCGGCCTGCTGGTCGTTGGTATCAAAGTAAATAACGCCACCAATAAGGATTGCACATAAGAGTGTAACAACAATAATTTTGGCAACTAAAGGCCAGTTGCCGATATTATTTATGTCCAGGTCGAGATCATTTAAATCAGAGAGCGCACTCATTTTTTCTTCCCCGCCGCTGCTTTTTTGTGTTTTTGCGTCGCTGTGAGAGTGAAGCTGCTAACGCGATTCCTGCCTTTTTTAGAAGTGGATATCACATTAAGTTTAGGGTTGCTGATCCAGGCAGATTTTTCTATATTCCACATGTAACTTGAAACCCGGGCATTTGATTGCGCCACACCTTTTAATGATAGTTTGTTACCCTTTTGGGATAGTGATTTCAGATATACGCCTTCAGGCAAAGTGCGAACTAACTCATCAAACAAATGAACAATTTCTGACCGGCTGCTTTGTAATCGCTGGATGATGTCCAGATGAGCTTGTAATTTTTTCTTTTCTTTTTCAAAGGTCTTGATTTTCTTGATTTGCGTATCAAGTTTCTTGATTTCCTTGTTCAGGTAGGCATTACGCATATTTTGATATTCAATTCTGTCTGCATAGTACGCATGCACACCGCCCATTGCGAGGCCGGTAATACCCAGTGTAACAACAAGCATGATAATGAAATTGGTTTGCCGTTCCTTGCGTAATTCATCACGCCACGGTAATAGATTGATACGAGCCATCTTAGTCGAAACTCCTTAAGGCAAGTCCACATGCAATCATTAGTGCGGGGGCATCATTACTCAGGGTTTGTGGTTTAACCCTTGGTGCAAGTGACATACTGGCGAATGGATTTGCAATTGAAGTTGCTGTGCCAATTTTGTCTTCTATTAATTCATCAATGCCCGGTATGGATGCGCTTCCGCCAGCCAGAATAATTTGATCAACACTATTATATTGACTGGAAGAGAAAAAGAATTGTAATGAGCGACTGACTTGCTGTGTCATGGCATCCTTGAACGGGTCAAGTACTTCGGGCACATAGTTGTCAGGCAAGCCACCCTGGCGCTTGGCCATGCCAGCTTCTTCATATGAAAGCCCATAGCGGCGCATAATTTCTTCAGTTAATTGTTTGCCGCCAAATACTTGCTCGCGGGTATATATAATTTTTCTGTCATGCAATACATTTAGTGTTGTCATGGTTGCGCCAACATCTATAACCGCAATTGTCTGGTCATAACCGCCATCTGGCAGTTGTTCTGCCAATAGTGCAAAGGAGTTTTCCAGTGCATAGGCTTCAACATCAACTATTTTAGGGTCCATGCCGCCAATTTCGAGGGCGGAGACGCGTGTTTCAACGTTTTCCTTACGGGATGCGGCCAATAAAACATCAACCATTTCGGGGTTTTTTTCCGAGGGGCCAAGGACTTCGAAGTCCATGCTGACTTCATCCAGCGGATAAGGAATATATTGGTCGGCTTCAAGGTCAATTTGAGATTCCATCTCTTCGTCGTTGAGCGCGGAGCTCATGGAAATCACTTTGGTTATGACTGAAGACCCAGCAACAGCAACAGCAACGGTTTTTATTTTTGAGCCTGATCGTTTAATTGCGCGCCGGATGCTTTCACCGACTGCTTCAACGTCTGCAATATTCTTTTCAACAACAGAATTAACAGGTAATGGCTCAACCGCATAGCTTTCTACGCGATATCGACCGCCATTCTGGCTTAATTCCAGAAGCTTGACCGCAGTTGAGCTGATGTCGAGTCCAATTAGCGGTGGTTTTTTTCGTGATAATAGTCCCACTATGCATTTTCCTTTTTTATACTGGTTGTTACGCGTGGAAGTTGTCCGTCTACATTAAAATCCATACTTAACCCTTTGTCAACAAATGTCTTCCTGGGTTTTTTACCCGGATCTTGTTAACATAACGTCATACTAGAATATTTCTTTAGGTGTAGATGTGATCATAGTCGCTTTATTTATCATTAGTACTTCCTTACACTAGCCAGCTTTGACGATATTTATAAAGTATTAGTTAAATTATAACTTTTTTCCATAAATTTTATTAACTTGTGTTCTTCAAAGCGCAATTATTATTGTATTTCCTTTATGAATAAATATATCAAGGCTTTACGCATTTTTCTAGCAGTTATTTTTACGGCTGCAACGGCTAGCGTTATCGTAATTGCGGCGGCTTATTTTTATCTCGCTCCGGGATTGCCGGAAATTGAGACATTGAAAGATGTAAAATTAACCCTGCCTCTGCGTGTTTATGCGCGTGATGGCGGTTTAATAGCAGAGTTTGGTAAGGAACGCCGTACACCTGTACGATATAGCAACGTCCCTGATTTAATGATCAAGGCATTTCTTGCGGCAGAAGATGACCGGTTTTTTGAGCACCCGGGGGTTGATTATCAGGGTTTGATCCGTGCTGCTCTACATTTGATTAAAACCGGAGAGAAAGGCCAGGGCGGCAGCACCATCACCATGCAGGTAGCCCGCAACTTCTTTTTGAGCAGAGAGAAAACTTTTCTTAGGAAATTCAATGAGATATTCCTGTCTTTAAAGATCGAAAGAGAAATCGGCAAGGAAGAAATACTGGAGTTATATCTCAATGTTATTTACCTTGGACACCGGTCTTATGGCGTTCAGGCAGCTTCTCAGGTTTATTATGGCAAGAATGTTCATGAGCTTAATCTGGCTGAAATAGCGATGATAGCTGGCCTGCCCAAGGCTCCATCACGTTATAATCCGATAGTTAACCCTCAAAGAGCCCTACTAAGACGTAATTATGTTCTGGGGCGAATGAAGATGTTAAATTTTATCTCTGAAAGCCAATATAATGATGCACTGAATACATCTGTGGTTGCGAGTCTTCATGGCCTGCAATTACAGGTTGAGGCTCCCTATGTAGCCGAAATGGTTAGATCCCGGATGTTGGCTGAGTATGGGAGTGAAATTTATACACGCGGATTCCGCGTGTATACCACTATAGACAGTAGTTCACAGAAGGCCGCCAACCATGCATTGCGTAAATCCTTACTTGACTACGATAAACGACACGGGTTTCGTGGTGTAGAGCGTAATTTTGTCAATATACTGGAGCTGGGTTATGAGCAGTGGGACCAGACATTACGTGATATCCCGGTTATAGGTGGGTTGGTGCCTGGTATTGTTGAAGTGGTAGAAGAAAAGGATGTTTATATTTATCTTGGGAAAGGAAAAAACACTAAATTAAATCTGGATGATATGCAATGGGCCCGGTTATTTATTGATGAGAACAAACGTGGCCCGGCATTAAAAGCGGTTACTGATTTTCTTAAACCGGGTGATCTTGTTCGTTTGCAGAAAACAAAAGATAAAAAATGGACTTTTTCGCAAATACCAAAAGTCGCTGGCGCCCTGGTATCATTATCATCCAGAGATGGCAGTATTCTGGCTTTGGTAGGTGGGTTTGATTATTTTTATAGTAAATTCAACCGCGTAACACAGGCCAAAAGACAACCTGGATCCAGTTTCAAGCCATTCATCTACACGGCAGCATTGGCAAAAGGGTTCACTCCTGCTTCAATAATTAATGATGCCCCTGTCGTATTTAATGACCCTGCGTTGGAAAGCACGTGGCGGCCTGAAAATTATTCCGGTAAATTTTATGGTCCGACCCGCTTGCGTGAAGCGCTGGTGCATTCACGAAATCTGGTTTCAATTCGCATACTCAGGGATATTGGCATCGGCTATGCCAGCCGTTTTTTGAAAAAATTTGGCATTACTCGTGACATGATCCAGAAGGATTTATCTTTGGCTTTAGGGAGTGGGTCAATCTCGCCATTGGAGCTGGCACGAGCCTACGCTGTTATCGCAAATGGCGGATACCGTGTAGAACCTTACTTTATTGATCGTATAGAAGAAGACGACGGGGAGGTTATTTTTAGCGCTAATCCGGCTATTGCCTGTCTTGAATGTGAACAACAAATTGAAAAAGACAAATTGCTGAAAGCTGCAGAAGATAATGAACAGGCTGTTGAGGTTATTGAAGCTGAGAATAATCCAGTTAATCCTGTCAATCTGGCCAAGCGTAGTCTGAGTCAGCAAGATGCCTATCTGATCCATTCTATAATGAGGGATGTTGTACGTCGAGGTACCGGTAGAGG
>JAADHQ010000078.1 GCA_013151795.1 Gammaproteobacteria bacterium
GGAAAGAAACTACGGTAAAATACCTTTAATAAAAATCATAACAAGTTCAAGGATTGAATCATGAAAAACAAAATCATTTCTTTTGTACTGTCTGCAATAATGGTGTTTGGCACTGCTCCTGTAGCAGCAGAATACTATGTTAGCGCCGATGCTGTTTATATGGACATCAAAACAGTCTACGCCAATGGCGCCTCACCATTTGAAATCGGTACTGCGCGCATAAAATTCGGCCGACGTTTTGAAGAGTTTGGCTGGGAATTTCAAGCCATCCTTCCAGCCGAAGATACCGGTGTATTCAGTCGCAATGGCGATATCGATAAATTCGAAATTCGAGGCGCTATCGGCCTGATGTTAACCGCCAGCTCAAAAGACCGACGTTACTATGGCGGTATCGGTTTTACTCAAATTATTTCTGATTACACCGTCACCACCGGTGCAATTGCAGGCGCATCTTCCACCAACACCACCCCTTTTCTGACCCTTAATTTTGGTGGCCAGATCAAAATAAACAAAAATGCCCGCCTCACACTGGACTACACTTTTTACTATGGTGACATAGACTGTGATTTCTGCATAACCATACCAAATGGCACCGAACCTGATGTACGGATCAATAGCATTGGAGCAGGGTTCAGCTATGCATTTTAATTCCAGCTACGGCAAATATTTCCTGCTACAGGGATTAAATAAATAACTGATTAATGATATATTCAGCTCCCGAATGAAAGGAAGCTGAATACATGAAAAACGTTATCTGCCTGATCTTTACCTGCCTGCTGATAAACCAAAGTTATGCTGACACGATCTCACTCAGCAATGGTGATAATCTAAACGGTACAATAATTCGCAAGGAAGATAATGCACTTGTCTTCAGTACTGATTATGCAGGTGAAATAAAAATTCAGTGGGATCATATTACTGCCATAACAACTGACAAGCCTTTGCAAATTATTCTTAACAACGATACCAGTATAGAAAAAGCATCCATTACATCATCAGACAATAATCATATAATCAAAACCGACGGCATAAAAAACCCGGTTGAAGTACAGCTATCATCAATAAAATACATCAACCCTACTGCAGAAGTGAGCGGCAAAGGGGTGAAAATTACGGGCCGCGTCAATATCGGCTTGAGTATCGCCAGTGGCAATTCGGATACTGAAAATCTCAATATTGACTCTGAAGTTATTTTACGAGGCAAGCAAAACCGTACTACTGCGGCAATTAAAATATATAAGGCCAGTGATTCAGGCGTCAGCATCGAACAAAAAACCAATGCCTTGTTAAAATATGACCACTTCCTTGATGGCAATGATTATATTTATGGCAACACTTCTTTTATTCGTGACAAATTCAAGGATCGAAAACTAAAAAGCACAATCGGCCTGGGTTACGGTCACCAGTTTATAGAATCGGATGCACGCAATCTTTCTCTGGAAACCGGCTTGAATTATGTTAACGATGATTACTTTATTGCAGCTGACGAAGATTATGTAGCCGGACGCTGGGCATTAAGATTTGATCAGCAATTTTTTAATTCAAAATTACAATTTTTTCACATTCACGAGGGACTGCTTGATCTTGACAACACCAATAACCTCTCTATTATTACTCAAACCGGATTCCGTTTCCCAATTCTGGAAAATATGAACGCAACGTTACAGTTAAACCTGGACAGAGATAAAACCACGCCCGTCGGTATAAAAAATACAGATAAAAAGATTTTATTCTCTGTCGGTTATACCTGGTAATACATAGGATACTTCATGTCAGAAACACTATACAAACGAACATGGTTTAAATGGCTAACAAGCCTGGCTATTTTATTTTTACTATTTATCAGTTTTTTACCTTTAGGAATTCGCTATGTAATAGTCGACTGGTTCGAGAATCAAAATGTAGCGTATGTCAGCCTTGAAGATGTAAACCTTAATTTATTTACCGGTAATCTTGCCTTGATCAATATGCTGGTTAAATCCGAAGATCAGGATGCTCTCGTCATTGATACAATAAATATCGACTTTGACTGGCTGCCTCTTTTTAAAAAACGCTCGTTCTTCCCTGCGTTAAAAATTAATAAATTAAGGCTACTTGTTAAACAAAATCCGGATAACTCTCTGGTCATTGCCGGCATTAAAATACCGAAAAGTGAAAATAAAACAGATACTAATGAAGACAATCAATGGGGATTTGGTCTGCATAGCATTGAAGTTTTATCATCTGAAATCATTATCCATACACCGAAACAACACACCAGCCTGAGCTTGAATCAGATTCAACTAAATAAACTGGCAAGCTGGTCTGAGGAATCTTCGCAACTGGAT
Organism: Gammaproteobacteria bacterium; assembly: GCA_013151795.1. GTDB lineage: Bacteria > Pseudomonadota > Gammaproteobacteria > JAADHQ01 > JAADHQ01 > JAADHQ01. The sequence goes on from JAADHQ010000078.1 coordinate 2,328, forward strand.
TTTCAAGGGAAAATAAATGGGGCAGATGTTTCCATTAATGGGGAACTGGCACTATTTGCAAAACAACCTGGCTTTAATGGCACCGTTACAGTGAAGGATCTTGATCTGTCTCCACTGGCTATTTACCTAAAAAAACAAGTACATGAACTCTCTGGAAAACTTGATCTCGAAACCAGAATTAACGCCACGCATACTCCTGGAAAATCCACAGACATAGAAACCAGTTCACGCGTATTATTTAAAAATCTGGTAATTCATCTGCCCTCTCAGGAAATAAACCAGGACAAACTTCTCTGGCAAGGCAGCAGTAAGTTACACCTTGAAGCTGATAATGAACCACCTGAATATCACATAACCGGCGAACTAAGCAGTGAAAATCTTACCCTAAAACCCGACCAGCAATATCGCTATCATCATGGTAGTTTAAATTGGAAAGGTCGCATTCATTCTCAGCCTGGCACCAATATACCTACTATTACCGGCAACGTTAAGGGACGTGATATCTCTGCTACACAAGTAGCAGACCAAATGCAGCTATTCAACACGACAACACTTACTGTAGAAAATATCAACTTTAAAAATATTGACGACCTGCAGGTTGATCAAATCAAGCTTAATACTGCCAGAAGTTTATTCACACCTGCCTCAGATAAAAAGGATCAACAGCCCGCTTTTATTCAAGCTGGGAACATCAACATTAAACACATTTCGCTGCAACCTGAAAATAATATTAAAATCGGCCTGATCAACCTGGATGACGCACTGGTTTACCTGCACATACTTAAAAATGGAACTTTACAATCATTCCCTGTTACTGATAACAAAAACCAGGAGCAAAAATCTGAAACTGTTAATAACAATAAAACTGCAACGCCATTAAAATTATCACTGACAGAATTCAGCCTTACGGGTAATAGCCATGTACACGTGCTTGATGAGTCGGTTACACCCTCTTTTAAAACTGAACTTGAAATCACCAAAGCCGTTATTAATAACATCACTACGGCCAGCCCGGAGTCAGCCAGCCCTTTTATCATCAGTGCTAATCTCGATAAATATTCGAGTATAAAGTTCAGTGGTGACGCATACCCATTCTCGAAACCTTTAAGTCTGAAATTAGTCAGCAACATTAAAAATATCAGTCTGCCGCCTGTCTCAAGCTACACATCCAGATCAATAGGCTACAATTTGATCAGTGGTCAGCTTAATGCCGATATAACATTAAACATTACCAAGGGTGAAATTAATGCCGTTAATAAATTATTAATCTCAAATCTTGAGGTTAAACCCAGTGACCCTGAAAAGTCGGCTTCGCTTACATCACAAATAAGCATGCCACTTGACAGCGCACTGTCTCTTTTACGTAATAAAAATAATGATATCAAACTTAATATACCTGTTACGGGCAATATCAATAAACCGGATTTTAATATCAGCGGCATCATTAACAAGGCGCTGGGTTCGGCATTAAAAAAAACCACCATGACTTATTTAACACTCGCTCTACAGCCATATGGCGCGTTAATTACACTGGCTAAAATGGCTGACTCCGCTTCCAATGCTGTGAATCTTAATCCGATCAGCTTCAAAAATAATTCAAGTCTCGTCGAGAATGATGCACGTCTGTACATCAAAAAAATTGCAGGGCTGATGCAGGAGAGACCTAAATTACGTATAAAATTATGCGGCAAGGCAGTAAATCAGGATCGGGAGCAAATCATACAACAAAAACAAAAGGCCTGGATTCTTAAACAAAAATCAATGGTCAGAACAAAAAACACTGACCCTGTCGAATTAAAGAAATCACTGACGCCCCCTGCATTTAAAATCCCGGATGATTCGCTCTTGTCACTGGCATTGAAACGTGCAGATTCTATCAAGGAAATACTGGTGAATGAATACAAGATTGGAGCTGATCGCCTTTTTTTATGTAACCCTGCTATCGATCCCGACAAAAAAGCAAAGGCACGACTTGATATAACTATCTAACACTCCGACATGCTGTGAAACATGCTTGCTTTACGGTATGCTTTAGTTTTTATTAAGCTATTAAACATATATGAAAACAATTGATATAAACACTGTTGAAACCTATCTATTGCAACTTCAGGATGCCATTTGCACCGCGTTGGAAAATGAAGACGGGGGTGCCAGCTTTCAGGAAGATAACTGGCAACGCGAAGAAGGCGGCGGCGGAAGAACACGTGTTTTAACCAACGGTAAAGTATTCGAACAAGCCGGCATTAATTTTTCCAGGGTAAGTGGAACCAACCTCCCTCCATCGGCAACTGCTCACCGGCCTGAGCTGGCTGGCCGAAGTTTTCAGGCAATGGGGGTGTCATTAGTTATTCACCCACATAACCCTTATGTTCCTACTTCTCATGCCAACGTGCGTTTCTTTATTGCTGAAAAAGAAGGTGAAGAACCCGTATGGTGGTTCGGTGGTGGCTTCGACCTGACTCCCTACTATCCATTTGAGGAAGATGCCATACACTGGCACAAAACAGCCAAAGCTGCATGCGACCCATTCGGTGATGATGTTTATGATAAATATAAAAAATGGTGTGATGAGTATTTTTATCTCAAACATAGAAACGAAACCCGCGGTGTCGGCGGCCTGTTTTTCGATGACCTTAATGAATGGGGATTCGAAACATCTTTCGATTTTATTAAAAGTGTGGGGGATAATTATATCAAGGCCTATCTACCCATCGTTAACCGTCGAAAAGACCATGGCTTTGGTGAACGCGAACGTGACTTTCAACTCTACCGACGTGGGCGTTATGTAGAATTCAATCTGGTCTTTGATCGAGGCACTTTATTTGGCCTGCAATCCGGCGGCCGAACAGAATCGATTCTTATGTCACTGCCACCATTGGTTAAATGGCGTTATAACTGGTCACCCGAACCCGGTAGCGCCGAAGCTGAATTATACAAGATACTTAAACCTGTCGACTGGCTAAAAAAATAAAATCAGTGCTTTACCTGAACAACCGTTAGACGAGTTTTTCCATAACTGCACACCATGCACGTGCAAGGTTGTCGTGATTGTAACCACCTCCTCCCATAACCAGCAAGCGGCCATCAGAATATTGGTCAGCTATAACACGCAGCCGCTCTGCGGCATAAGCATGTGATTGCTCGCTGTATTCCATATCGGTTATTGGATCGCCTTTAATACTGTCGGCCCCGCATTGAAACAAAATAAATTCAGGCTGATTTTTATTCAGGTATGCCTCTACCTGCTCCCATGCCACCAGAAAATCGTCATCATCAGCTCGAATACGCATGGGTATATTCAGCTTGGTTCCCGATGCCTGGCCTTTTCCTGTCTCTTCTGCAAAACCGGTACCGGGGTACAAAAAACGTCCATCTTCATGCAGGTCGACAAAAATGAGGTCCGGGTCGTCTTCAAAGGCATAAAATACACCATCGCCATGATGGGCATCGATATCTACATAAGCAACGCGGTTGATACCATAATTACGCCTCAATGTTTCGATCAACACCCCACAGTCATTAAACACACAAAAACCGGATGCAATATCACGCCTGGCGTGATGCAGACCGGCTATGGGGATAAACGCACGCTGGTATTTTGCAAACATAATATCTTCCAACGCCTGTAGGCCTGTGCCAACAACTGTCGCTGCAGCCTGGTACACGCCCTTAAATGCCGGGGTGTCACCATGATCAAGCAGGCCCTGTCCTGCTGCTGACAGCATTTTTACCTTTTCTACATAATCATGGGCATGAAAATACTCAATCTGCTTCTGAGTAGCCATAACAGGCTGGCCATGGCCAACCTGAGCCATCAACCCTGCCTGCTCAAATGCACGCATGAATACATCGTGGCGATCTACTCCAAACGGATGCCCGGGAAAGCCATATGCCGCGAGTGAATCTCCATGATAAAGACAACATTCCTCCGCCATCACCCCACCCTTTTACCTTATATTTTATAAATATCAATAGGTTATTTCATATTTTAGTTGATTTTCGGCTCATATCTATTATTTTACTATTTAACTCACCTTTTCCACTAAACAATAAATATTTCCAAATATATACAAGAAGTTGCATAATACGCGTTTGGTCCAGGGCGAAAAGCCCGCGATTACTGCGACAGGAGAAACACATGCAACCACTGGTTGGCATCATCATGGGATCAAGCTCCGACTGGGAGACAATGCGTCACGCCACAGAAATGCTCGACTCCCTCGGCATCACCTATGAAACCGAAGTAGTGTCTGCACACCGCACCCCGGATAAACTGTTCAAGTATGCCGAGTCTGCCGAAGACCGTGGTATTCAAGTGATTATAGCCGGTGCAGGTGGAGCAGCACATCTACCAGGCATGACCGCAGCAAAAACATCATTACCCGTTTTAGGTGTCCCTGTTCAATCAAAAGCCTTGAATGGTATGGACTCGCTGCTATCAATTGCACAAATGCCAGCAGGTATTCCAGTCGCTGCACTTGCCATTGGCCAGGCAGGTGCCACCAACGCCGCTTTGCTGGCCGCATCCATTCTGGCAAACAGCCACCAGGATATCAAAACCGCACTCAAGGCTTTCCGCGCCGACCAGACCGAACAGGTACTGAACAACCCTGACCCAAGGCCCAAAGGATGAAAATAGGTATTCTGGGTGGCGGCCAGCTTGCTCGCATGCTGGCTCTGGCGGGTTATCCTCTCGGACTTGAGTTTATTGTACTTTGCCCATCGACCGAAGCCTGTGCTGCCCCCGTTAGTGAACACCTGTTGGCCGGATTTGACGATAACGAAGCCTTGAAACAGCTGGCCGACAAAGCCGATGTCATCACCTATGAATTCGAAAATGTGCCTGCAGAAGCAGTTGAGTTTCTGTCACAACACAATACCGTGTACCCGCCACCGCTGGCGCTGGCCACGGGTCGTGACCGACTCAAAGAAAAGACGCTCTTTAATAAGCTCGGCATAAATACCGCCTCATTTGCTGATATAACCGATCTGCCTTCATTGCAGCAAGCTGTTAATAAAATTGGTTTGCCTGCCATTTTAAAAACACGTACGGAAGGTTACGATGGCAAAGGACAATTTGTTTTACGGTCTCCACAAGACATCGAGCCTGCCTGGCAATCGCTGAATGGCGTGACTGCTATCCTCGAAGGTTTTGTTAATTTTGAACGCGAAGTTTCTATCATCGCGGTACGTAGCTGCACGGGCGAAATGGCATTCTATCCACTGTCTGAAAATGTTCACCGTGGAGGCATTTTACGTCTGTCTAACAGCCTTGCAAACGATCCCATGCAATCAAAGGCCGAAACATACGCTACCCAATTACTTGAACACCTGGATTATGTCGGCGTACTGGCAATAGAATTTTTCCAGAAAGATAACGAACTACTTGTCAATGAATATGCCCCTCGCGTACATAACTCGGGGCACTGGACCATTGAAGGCGCTCATACCAGCCAGTTTGAAAATCACTTGCGCGCCATACTTGGCCTGCCGCTCGGTTCTACCGCCCTGAATTCAAACGCCGCCATGATTAATTTAATCGGTGAAATACCTGAAAGTGCAGATATATTAAAATACCCGGATACTCACCTGCATCTTTACGGAAAATCTCCGCGTGAAGGCAGAAAAGTCGGGCATATCACCTTGCTTGATAACGATAAAGATAGTCTTCTGGAGCGTGTGAAATTACTCAGTTAATCAGCATTGAAAAATAATGCTGTATATATTCATTCATTCATCAATTTTTTTATTTTTTCAACAACATCAGTTTGCATCCAGTCTACAGACCCGAACAAAGCCAGTCTGATCTTGCCTTTTTTTCCGATAACATAACTGGTGGGAAAGGCAAACACCTTCCATGCCTTTAATGCCTGCCCATCCGTATCCAGTAAAATAGGGAAATTCACTTGTACCTTTTCCTGTAAAAATTTCTGGATAGTCTTTTTATCTTCAGCCATATTAACGGCAAGAATCTCAAACGACTTTCCTGTAAACAGATTACTCAGGCGCTGCATAGAAGGCATTTCATGCACACACGGCGGACACCAGCTTGCCCAGAAATTAACCAGTACAACCTTGCCTTTCATTTTACCAAGGTCTATTTTCTCGCCTCCCATATTATTTAAAATTAATGGCGGTGGCACAGGATTGCCTTTATAGGCCCTTAATGTTCTTTCTTTTTTACCTTCTATTACTTTTTTTACTTCAATGAATTTTTTACTACTAACTACACGCGTCTTGTTCTGATAATACTTCAAAAGTGAATAGGCGTTCGTCAAAAGAATGGGTAATTGTTTTGCCATATTATCTTCACTCTGCGTTGCATCAGGCCGATAATAAAATCTGTCGCGCACATTCTTCAGAAACCACACATAAACATCACTGCCACTTTTTTCCAATGCAGGAACAATCTCACCCATCTTCCAGCGCCAGGGAGAGCTTTCCGGTTGTATAATAACAATAGGTAAATTGGTTTTACGAATTACCGGCAACAACTTTCCTTCAATACCAGGCTCTGGCGTTTCAATAAATAATTTCGGGCTAATTAAAATTACGCCCGCAAGACTTGCCTTGCTTCCATATTGTATCTGCCATGTTCTGGCTGCTTTTAATACTAATGCTGCTCCACGGCCTGCGCCAACCAGAATAATATTTTTCTTACTCTTTACTCTTACCTGCTCAATCAATTTTGCAGTATCTCGGGAATCAATCTTATCGATACTGCTTGCTAATGCCGGGAGAAAATAAGCCCCGAGCATGTCAGCAAACCATATTTCAATATTATTTTTCACAAGGGTCGCAGCAAAATCTCTTTCCTGATCAAGCAACCCTGATTCGGAAGGCATCCATAAATACATTGTTTTTCCATCAGCATTATAACTTTGCATATTAACTTCCAGCTCCTTACTGAGCTGCAAATCGAAATTATCTGCGATCACATTATTAACAAAAACCACACTCGACAATAACGCCAGAAAAACCCAAAATATATTTTTTTTAACTCTCACGCAAACTCCACCGTCAGTCTTGATGTAAAATTATTCTATCAATATAAAATTTATTGTCTACTATCATATCATCACAATATAATCACACAAACTGTCAAAATAAACTTCATTTACTTGAGTTCACAGCCCATACATCGTTTAATATAGCCTGATCAATTAAGGAACCTTGCAATGAAAAAATGGCAATGTGTAGTATGTGGTTTTATTTATAGTCAGGCAGATGGCTTACCCGATGAAGGCATTGCTCCGGGCACGGCCTGGGAAGATATACCTGATGACTGGTTATGCCCTGATTGCGGTGTTGGGAAATCAGATTTTGAAATGGAATCAATATAATGGGAAAACTTGTTATTATTGGCTCCGGCATGGCAGGCTATACACTGGCTCGCGAGTTTCGCAAACGTGATCAGGATACTGAACTTCTCATTATTACAAACGATGACGGGCATTCATACTCCAAACCCATGCTTTCCAATGCATTTGATAAAAATAAAACACCTGACACATTAATTATGGCAAGCGCCGAAAAGATGGCAGACGATCTTGCTGCCACTATCTGGACAAATACCAATGTAACTGACATCAATGAAACTGACCGTATCGTTATTACTGACCAAGAGTCTGTTCAATATGACAAACTGGTTCTCGCAAATGGTGCTTACAGTATACGCGCACCTGTTTCCGGGTCTGCCGCTGACGCTATAATTACTGTAAATAATCTATCCGACTACCGCACATTTCGCTCTCATATAAACGACACCACGCGTATTGTCATTATCGGGGCAGGCCTTATCGGTTGCGAGTTTGCCAATGACCTTTCAAACATCGATTCTCATATTTCTCTGGTGGACTTGTCCGACCAACCACTGGGTCGATTATTATCACCACATGCAGCTGAAACGCTAAAACAGAAATTATCCTCTCTGGGTATTAACTGGTACCTTAATAATTCGGTCACTGAAGTTAACCATAAAGATGATTATTTTTCTGTTACGCTTGCCGATGGTACAAACCTCGATGCAGATATCGTACTGTCTGCAATCGGATTACGTGCAGACCTGCAATTAGCTGATAAAGCTGATATTGAAACTGAAAGAGGAATAAAGGTTAATCGTTTCCTTCGTAGCAGCAATGAACATATCTACGCCCTGGGTGATTGCGCGCAGGTTGATGGCCTGAACCTGCCTTTTGTCACGCCCTTGATGAACTCGGCTCGTGCACTCGCAGCAACCTTGTCCGGAGAAGAAACTGCTGTTAAATATCCAGCCATGCCTGTCGTTGTAAAAACACCTTGTTACCCAATTGTTGTCTGTCCGCCACCAAGGCCGGTTGATGGTGACTGGGAAGAGGAAATACACGAAGGTGATGTCCGCTCTACATTCAAAGACACAAACGGACGAGCTATTGGTTTTGTGCTCACAGGTGACTTGACCAAAGAACGGATGGCAATGGGAAAACTCATGCCGGATTGGCTGGAGTAATTTTTTAAATTCTGTGGCACATCCCCGTGCAAACTCGTGGCTAAATACCGCTCCTGCTATTTAGGGGTTAACTGTTTATGAGTGATTGGATTTTTCTGGCTTTGGTTATCGCGAGCATGGCTCGCTTCCCACGAAATTTACATTTTGCGTTTGATTAAAAAAATTAAAAAATGATACTTTTGAGGCTGATACAATTAACCTGGGATTTACTTGCCGGTTTACGACATTGGCGTGGCGGTAAAACACCTAGCTGTAGGAGCGGCATTCAGCCGCGAATAATCGCTATACCCATCAGGGGCGCTTTCACATAAAGGCTTATATTTCGGTAATTTAACTGCACGATAACCTGTTAGACGTCGCTACGCACATATATGGACCCACCCCGTTTGCAAGATATTTAATCATTGATGTGAGAGGAAATCATTGCTCTCATATATCCGGCCTGT